>NZ_ATCO01000161.1:0-15222 GCF_000422025.1 Geobacillus sp. WSUCF1
GCGCGAAATAGAGATGAAACATGGAAAACGTGTCGATGGATAGCTTGCCCGATTTCACCGGAAATATGAACGCCAGCTCTGCCAGATATGGTATAATAAAAAGAAAAAAGGCGGGCGTCATGATGTACTGGACCTTGATCGTTTGCCTCATCATCGCCGCTGTCGTTCTCGTGCTGGCGGTCGTCACGACGTCCAAAGCGTATGCCTACAAGCATACGGTCGATCCGCACCCGAATGAACACGGCGGCGAACAACAAGCCGGCCCGAAGCAGCCGCAGTAGCGGCGCGGGGCTGGCTTGTTCATCAACCAAACACCTTTTTCAACTCTTCTTTCTCTTGCGAAAGCCAAAAGCGCATCAGCTGTTTGGCCGCCTCTAGATCATGCAGCTTCGCTTGGCCGCATTGCCGCTCGGTCGCGGCTGGCACTTCCGTCGCGGCGAGCGCGTCCTTCATGGCTTCTTCCAACAAATCAATGATCTCGTCCACGGTCGGCGAGCCGCTCACGACAAGATAAAACCCGGTTTGGCAACCCATAGGCGAGATGTCGATAATATCGAAATGATCATATTTGGCCGCATGTCGGCGCAGCGTATACGCCAACAGATGTTCGAGCGTATGAATCGCGGCCGGGTCCATCGCTTCTTTGTTCGGCTGGCAAAAGCGAATGTCAAACTTATTGACGACGCCGTCACTGCCGACTTTGTGAACGCCGCAATGCCGAACGTACGGCGCTTTGACCGCGCAATGGTCCAATTCAAAGCTTTCCACCGGTGAAGGCATGTCAATCACTCCTAGCTATTTTGATCCTCTTTCTTTATCATAACCAAAACGAGGGGCGTCCCGCATCTTTTTTGCCTCTCGCTTGGCGTCTATGCCCAAAAAGCAAGGTCTGGGCGAGCGCCCCCATTCCGAGCGAACGACAGTCGTTTTGCTTGAACAAAAGAAAGGTTTGTTCTATTGTAATCATGATGATCACAGAAAGGAGAACTGGGCATGGGCCAATGGCTGATTTGGTGCATCCGCTTTTATCAACGCTTCCTTTCTCCGCTCAAGCCGCCGACATGCCGCTTTTATCCGACCTGCTCGAACTATGGCATCGAAGCGATCCGGCGCTTTGGCGCCATAAAAGGGGGATGGCTGACGGCGAAGCGCATTTTGAAATGCCATCCGTTCCATCCGGGCGGTTTTGATCCCGTTCCTGAATCATCAGAACACGCGAAAAGAAACAAAATCACTTAATGGCCTTGCCATTTGCTTTATTTTTTTGTATGATCGATCTTGTAAATCGTAATGATTACGATATAATAAATGCGGACATCTTGATTCCAGAAAGGAGTTCAACATGAGAGCAACGTCCATCATTTTGTCTTTCCTTTTGGCGACGAGCGCCTTGCTATACGGCTGTCAATCGAAGCCAGAAACAAAAGAGGGCCAAACATCGAACGATCAGCTAACGATTTATACAACCGTCTATCCGCTTGAAGACTTTACGAAAAAAATCGGCGGCGACGCCGTGAACGTCAAAAGCGTTTACCCGCCGGGAGTGGAAGCCCATACGTTCGAACCGACAACCAAAACCGTGCAGCAGATTGCCGATGCGGACGCCTTCATTTACATTGGCCACGGGATGGAACCGTTCGCCGAAAAACTGCAGGAAACATTACAAAATGAGCACGTCCGATTTCTCGTTGCTACAAACGGCATCGAATTGCTTGAATCGAACCATGAACAGGAGCATGCGCATGGCGAAGGGCACAAAGACGAACACGGAGAGGGACATGAGAAAGAACATGGCCATGAACACGGAGACAAAGATCCTCACGTATGGCTTGACCCCATCCGCTCCATTGCGATCGCCAAGAACATCCGCGATTTGCTGATTGAACTGAAACCTGAAAAAAAAAGACCTGTTTATGCAAAACTTTGAAACGTTAAAGATGAAACTCGAGCGCCTTGACGGGCAATTCCGTTCAACAGTGGAGAAAGCTCCTAGAAAAGAGATACTCGTTTCCCATCAAGCCTACGGATATTGGGAAGACCGCTACGGAATCAAACAGCTGAGCGTTTCCGGGCTTTCTCCGAGCAACGAACCATCGCAAAAAGAGCTGACTCAGCTCATCCAGACAGCCAAACAGCATCACATCCGCTATGTCATTTTCGAACAAAATGTTCATCCCAAAACGGCGGAAGTGATTCAGAACGAAATCGGCGCCAAGCCGCTCCGTCTGCATAACTTGGAATCGCTGACCGATGAAGATCGAAAAGCCCACAAAGATTACTTTTCCCTTATGGCCGAGAATCTCCGCGTGCTGCAAAAAGCCCTTCATTGAAATACAACCGCCTGCCTCTTTCGATTGAGGCAGGCGGTTTCGTTTCCTTTTCCCCATCCGGATACATTCCGGGCGCTGTTTGCCTCCTACATCGTGGGCTTTCTCATTTTGTTTCCCGGCTTCGTCTATTTCTGGCGTTTGTTTATGCACGATAAGCGCTATGTACGGCCAAAATAACAAGGAAAAAGGTGTCCCCAACACGCGTGGGACACCTTCCTTTATGACGGTGCTATCTTCTGCCCTGCAGAAAGAAAAGCCCCCTTTTCCTCACCCATCACTCTCACTATTGCAGCGAGCGGACATAGGCCGCAATGGCCGCAATTTCTCCCGGCGTCAATGTTTGCACTTCTTTCGTCCGATGGCGCCGGATTGCTTCCTCGATCGTTTTCGCGCTGCCGTCATGCAAATACGGGGCTGTCGCCCATACGCCGCGCAGCGTCGGCGTATCCCACTGCTTGGGCGTCCGCGGGTTTGTGAACCGGGCGCGGGCGTCGCCTTTGGAGGCGCGGTCCTTCGGATTGGCCGTGCCGATGTCGTGCAAGTAGGCGGTATTGGCAGTCGTCAATTTCCCGTCCGGCCCGACCGCCTTGACGCTGTCGGTGAAATACTCGCCCCCATGGCAGCTTAAGCAATTCCCTTTCCCGTTAAACAGGCGCTCCCCTTCCTTCGCTTCCGCCGTCAAGCTGCCGTCGCGGTTCCGGTACGGGCTTTTCGGCACGGGGAACGAGCGCGGGTCGTTCAAGTAGGCGAGAATGGCGTCAAACATATGCTGGACGTTCGGCGGCAGCGGCTTGGACGGGTCGATCGCCGTCATGCCGCCCATCTCGCCTTGCACGGTATGAATGTAGTCGGTAAAATCGTCGCGCGACCCATCCCACATAAACAGCCCGGTTTTCGTCGCCAAAATATTGCTCGGCACGTTGCGCGGCCCTTTCGCCGTCATGAGCGTCAAGCCGTTGATGTCGCCGTCGCTATGGCACGAAGCGCAGCTCATCCAATTGTTCCCTGTGATGTTGATGGCAAACTCGTCGCTGTTGGCGCTGTAAAAGATCGTTTTTCCTTCACGCACGAGCGGGGAGAGCGAATCTTTCGCAATGAGGCGGATCGTGCCATCTTCCTGCTTCGCTTTCGCATATGGGCTTTTTCCTCCGGTTTTGATCACGGCCAAATCATGGCTCATGGCGTTGTGGACGTAAAGCGTCTTCCCATCCGGCGAAATCGCGATCCCGCGCGGATTGTTGCCGTGGATGCGGCGCAAAATTTGCGTCGCCTTGCCGCCGCGTCGCAAGTCAAAGACGACGAGGTCCTCGCTTCCAGACATGACCGCGTACGCTTTGCCGCCGTCCGGGGAAAACGCCACATCGTACGGATTGGAGACGATGATCGTCTCGTTATGAACATCCGTGACATTGATCGCGGCAAACAGCTCTTTCCGCTCGTCCGGCAACTCAACGTCTTTCGTTGCATCAATGACCGAGATGGCCGGAAAGACCGTTTCCTCAAATTGGATCGGCGTATCGATGTTCGTCAATAAGTGCGGAATATACGCTTTTTTGCCGTCCGAGGCGATGACGATTTGCTCAAGCGTGTTCGGAACGCCTTGGCTCTTTTTTCGATCGGCTTTGTCCGGCGACGGGGCGAGGGCGATTTCCTTGACCGCCCGCCGTTTCTTTGTGTCAATCACGGTGACTTTGGCCGCCAAATATTGCGTCACGTACAGCTTCCTTCCGTCCGCTGTCAGCGCCAGCGCCCGCGGCCGATCGCCCGCTTGGATGTCTTTCGTCCGCTTCCCGCTCTCGGCGTCAAACACCGAGACCGTGCCCGAGCGGTAGTTGGCGACATATACTTCCGCCCCATCCGGACTGGTGACGATGCCGAACGGCTCGATCCCCGTTTTCCAACGGTCGACGACTTTCCGCTTGTCAAGCGACACGACGTCCACTTCATCATCGTACATGCAGGAAACATACAGTGTCCGTCCATCCGGGCTGAGCGCCAGCTGGCGCGGTTCGCGGCCGACGGGAATTTCCGCTTCCTTCGTTTTCGTTTTCGCGTTGATGATTGTCACTGTATCCACATCGATGTTGGCGGTGTAGACATAGCGCCCGTCGCTGCTTACGGCGATGTTGTCGCCGTGCGCCGGGGCATGTCTGACCACTTTCGGCTGCTCATGCCATGCCTTTTCGTCCTGACAGCCGGCCAACAGCGTGGCGATCGCCGCGGCGAACCACCATTTTCGCATTTCAATATTCCCCCGTTTTTTCACGAAAATGATAACCATCCTCAATTTTACAAAGAAAAGCGGCGAATCTCAATCGTATTCGCCGCTTTCTTTCTGTTATTTGTTGGCGGATCCAACGTTGACCTTGACCGTCCGCAACACCGGCGCCACGCCGTATGGGCCGCCGGCCGCCTGCACTTGCGGGACATGGTCATGATCGGTGTTGCCCAATTTTTTCCCTTTGATGTAGACATCTCCCGTATCCCAAAACTCGCTTGCCTGCATCCCTTCCTGAAGCGTCGGGCCGTCGACGATTCGGTCGTAAAAGTCGACGTAGCGGGAGATGATCGTTTCGCGGTCAAGGGATTTCGCCGTCTCATCCGCTTGGTCGTTGTTCAAGTTTTGCAAGGCCACGCGGAACACCCCCGACAACGCGCCGGCGAGCCACGGGGTGTACTTGTCCTCTTTTTCTCCCGTATGGTACACGTGCCATTTTTGATCCCAAAAATGTTTGTTCATTGCCTCATAAACACGGCGCGCCGCATCGCGGTATGCTTCGTCTTTCGTCGCCAAAAATGCCGCCGTCAGCCCGCGGATCGCGCCAAGCTGGGCAAGAAGCGTCGGCTCGTCTTGATCCGGCCCTTGGCCGATCGTATAGCCGTTTTCGACAAGTCCGTCTTTTCGCATCAAGTTGTGCATGATAAAATCCGCTTGCCGGCGGATGAGCTCGAGCGCCCGCTTTCCTTCCGGCGTGCCGAGCCCTTTGGCGCTCTCTCCGCTCGCATAGCCGACCGGCATCCCGTCAATCGCCCGTTCGAAGATGCGGAGCGCTTCCATTGTATAGCCGGCTTGGAACGTATCGACCCGATTTCCTTGCGTTCGCCCGTCATGTTCGGTCACAAACGCGCCCGCTTTTTCATTGAAATGCATGGCATCGATGTTGCGAAACACTTGCAGCAGCACGTCGCGGTTGACGGAATACGGGTCGTCGGCCACGCGGTCGTTCGCCGTCGTCGCGTCAAGGTTTTCCTTTGGCGCGCTTGGGAACGGTTTTCCGTCAAACACGGCCAAAAACGCGGGGTTTTGGTTTTTGTTTTCCGGCCGCTGGTCGGTCATGCCGAAAAACTCCGCCGCCGGCCATAGCATGAGCCATTGGTCCTCAAGCAAGCTGCGGGGATCTTTGACGACCAACTTCGCCGCATCCGGCGCCAGCTCGCTTCCCCCTTCAGCCACTTCCACCGCGTGCGGCAAATAGACAAATCCCCCGCTTGGGTTGTAGCGGCTGCCGGCTGCCTTCGTCAACGCCTGTTGCTTCGCATCATAAAATAAATGGTCACGGATAAAAGCCAGCTTGTTCCATATTTGTTCCGTCAAAATCATCCCTTGCATCCCGTCGGCGGAGCTGACGCCAAGAGCGATGTTCCCGCTTTGATCGTCGTTTGGCGTTTTCGCCTCCACCTCTTCATCGCTGTCTTTTTGATGAAAATTCCCCAAAAAGTCGCCGGCCCAAAGCGCTTGCTTCAAAAAGACGCCGCCGTAAGCCGATGGCGTGAGCACTTTGTCCATTTTTCCGCGATCCCAGCGAAGCGATTGGAAATCGACTTGATAGACGGGAACATATGTACCGTCATCATTTTCCGCATACACGCCCGTGTCAACCTTTTGTGCATAATGCGGATCGCCGCCGGCGTACTCGATGAAGGTTGGGAACATGTTGCGGAAAAGTTCCTCGCGCGGATAGCCGACGCTGTCCGCAAGCTCATAAAAACGGTCGGCGAGCGCCTGATCGGCTGGCTGATGCCGCTGTTCGGCCCGCTGCTTCGCGATCGGGCCGTTGATGAGATGAAGCCCCAGCCCTGACTTTTCCGTCACTTCGTACATCGCCTCTTCGGAATACTCGTATGACTCGATGCCAGCCGTATAGTCGAATTTCGTCGGTTTATCAGGTTTTCTCGCGTCAAGGGTGTCCAAATCAAGCCCGAGCCCTTCAGCGAGCGGTTCGCCCGAAAGTTCAAATTCCGAGTAGGCAAACATATTGCCGGCCGTATCAAAATGATCGTCCGCCACCGGCACGTGCAGGCGCGGCGCTTCCGATGAACGGCCGTTCTCTTTCTCCCCGACGGCGGAACAGCCGGACGCCAAAAGCAGCGAGGCCGCCGCCGACGTGGCCATGACTTTCCAAGGCATGCGTTTCATGGCTTGCTCCTCCATTTTTAAAATAACGATTTTCATTCTCACTAACGTTTATTATACGCCGTCCCTTCCTCTTTGTTCAAGCCAAAATTGATTCGACAACGCTTTGCCTATAAAACGGCGCTTTTCATGCCTGTGGTCCTTCCATTCAAGCCGAAAGCCACTCAACGCGGCGTCCGCCCGTCCATAAAAAGCAGCATTCCAGTTCGTTCGGGCAACATCCGATCGCGTCCCTGCATAAGGACGACGCCGTTTCTTTGCATCGCCGAATGGCTTCCTCTTCCTCGCACCACAGCAGCACACGAACCCGGTCGCGGTAAACGATGTACAACGCTCGATCCGCCTCTTCCCCCAATCCGCCGTCCGCCAACAATAGCGGCTTGCACGCCGCCTCTTCCATCGAACCAAAAAACTGCAGCAAATGATCCGTCACCTTGGCCAACACTAGTGCATAATGCAACGGCGTCGGAAACATCGACAAAGGAAGGAGCGAACGGTGCTGATCAATCAGCCGGAGCAAGCAAAGCGGAGACCGCAGCGAAGGCGCGGTGTCGCAATACGCTTGAATGACGCGGCGAAGAAACCGGCGCAGCGCACACGGCCAGACATCCAACGTCTCGTGATGGATAGGCACCATGGCTCGCCTCCTGTTTGTTCATGCATGTTTTTCCAGCTGCTCCAACACGGCGTTGATCGAGCTCCATGACCGTTTCGCAAAATAAATAGGCTTGTCTTTGCTTTTCGCCTTCTCTTTCACTTTCTTCGCCAAATTATGGTTCACGTAATCGATCATGACCAATATGGCGTCGACATGCTCCGGAATGTCGCGTTTCACCATATTCACTTTTCGTCCATTGAGATGAATGATTTCCCGGAATCCGGAACGCTCCAATTTATCGGTAATATGGCCTAAATGATCCGCTCCAACGACAAGAAGCGATGCCATCATAAAATCCTCCTTTGTTCTCTTCTTTTTTCTCTTTTATTTTAATTGAGAATGATTTTCTGTGTCAATTAAAATAAGAAAGATTTTCATCTATTTTTAGGCCATGATGTCCTCTTCAACAGCGGCACGAGGCAAACACCATTTCTGCACGAAGCCCTTCTTTCCATTTGGGACAGCGTGAAGCAACGGGCGCAACGGAAGCTGTCGATTGCCCCTGCCTCCGTTGATCCCAAGCGGGAGTCTTCTCGGTTAGAGATGGATAAAATGCCTGCAAATGCGTCAAACTATAGATGCGGGCGATTTCATCACGACAAGGGGGATGACCATGGCGAAAGATGTTCTTTGCGAAGTGCGCAACTGTCGTTATTGGGCAGAAGGGAATCGCTGCAGCGCTGAAGCCATTTACGTGGTCAGCCATGCCGGAAACATGGCGTCTGATTCCACGGAAACAGACTGCAAAACGTTTGTTCCGGCCCATGAAGCATAATGCGAGACCAACGAGGCGCTGCCCGGCCGACCGGGCGGCGCTTGCATCGTTCGAGGGGGATGACGATGGACAAACGCGCCAGCCTCATTCAAGCGCTGCAAACGGAAATGAAGCGGGCCGCTTTAGGAACATACCCAGCTTGCATCGACTCCTTCGCCCGTTTGTGGGATTATGAGTTCGGTTCGTTTGATCAGCTCCCACCTGAGATTGAACGGCTCGTCGCCCATCGGGCCGCTGAACTCGGGTGGATGGATGACGTTTGAGGGCCGTCCATTTCGAAACCAACGCCAGATGGAGTAAAAAACATCGTTGGATGGCCATCCCTATGTTTCCATCTGCGCGATGGAAATCGGCCGTGCAAGGGATGACGTTTGACTGCCGTCCTCCAACAGGGGACAAAGCGGATGGATGAAGCTGGATCGCAGCGGTCTAAAAGCAAGGGCTTCGATTCGGCGAACGCCATGCCTCCCGGTCGGAACGCCGCAGGAATGGCAGCGGCAAAAAGGCAGGAAACTCGGCCTAGGCGAGTTCCTGCCTTTTCTGCTTCCGAACAGATGTTTCTACTCCTATCAAAATGTTTGTTCTGTTTTTGGAATGAGCCTTTTCAGTTCGCGGCGCAGCAGTTTTTGCGCGGCGTTGCGCGGCAGTTCGTCGACGAAGTAAATGCGGGCCGGCACTTTATATTTCGCCAGCCGCTCGCGGCAAAACGCGCGAAGGGCCGCTTCGTCTGGCGACGCTCCGCGTTTCAGGCGGACGAACGCATACGGCACTTGCCCCCACGTTTCATCCTCGACGCCCGTCACCCCGGCTTCTTCCACATCGGGATGCGACAGCAGCACCGCCTCCACCTCAGCGGGATAGACGTTTTCGCCGCCGGAAATGATCAAGTCAGAACGGCGGTCAAGGACGTACAAAAATCCCTCTTCATCAATATAGCCGATATCGCCGGTAAAAAACCAGCCGCCGCGGATCGCTTGCGCCGTCGCTTCCGGGCGATGCAAGTATCCTTTTGTCACATTCGGCCCTTTGACGACAATTTCTCCCGCTTCATGCGGCGCAGCCGGCTTTTCGTCTTTTAGGATGCAAAGCTCCGCCGGAAAAAGCGGCTTGCCGGCCGAACCGAGCTTCGTCAAACTGTATTCCGGCGCGAGCGTTGCGATTTGCGACGCCGTTTCCGTCATCCCGTACGTCTGGTACACCGGAATGCCTTTTTCTTTGCACGCCTCAAGCAGCGGGCGCGGCGCCGGCCCGCCCCCTAGCAGCATGCAGCGGAACGTATCGGGGTAGCGCGCTTCCCCGAGCTCCGATATCATCCGCTGAAGCATGGCAGCCACGACCGACATGATCGTCACGTCGCCGCGCATGATCCATTCGTTCGCTTCCTTCGGGTCGAATGACGTTTGCAGCCGCATCGGTATGCCGTAAATGACGCTGCGCATGGCGATCGACAGGCCGCTGATATGAAACAGCGGCACGGCGGCCAGCCAGCAGTCGCGCTCATGCAACCCTAAATTGAGCGCCGAACCGACGGCGCTCCACCAATGATTGCCGTACGTTTGCAAGACGCCTTTCGGAGTGCCGGTCGTCCCGGACGTATACATGATCGTGGCGGTTTCCTCCAAATCGCATGTTTCCTTGAAGGAAACGTCCGCTTCGGGCAACGCGGCCAACGCACCGACGGTCAGAACGCGCCCGTCGCCGTCAAGACTCCCGGCCAGCTCCTCATCGGCGATGACAAGCCGCGCGCCGCTGTCATCCAGCTGCCAGCCAAGCTCATAGGACGTCAGGCGCACGTTTTGCAGCAGGACGCGGGCGCCGAGAAAAAACAACGCATGGATGATCTCGATCATCTCGATGCGATTTTTCATCAGCAAGGCGACAATATCTCCTTCCTTGACGCCCGCCCGCGCGAGGCGCCGCGCCCAGACGGCAGCCGCTTCATACAGCTCGGCAAACGTTTTGGTCCGCCGCCCGTCGCTCACGGCGATTCGCTCCGGGGTTAAAAACGCCCGCTGCTTCAGCCAGTTTGGCATCGTTGTCATCTAGCGTTCCTCCTTTCTTGCCGCTCTCGCCCATCGGCCATCATTCCTCGCTTTGAAAAAGCGGCAAAAAGCAGCTTGATTCTTCATCAAGCTGCTTTATTCCCATCACGGAAAGCGCGGGAATTGGCTGAAGTCCGGCTTCCGTTTTTCTTTGAACGCCCGCATGCCTTCCTTCGCCTCTTCGGTCGTGTAGAAGAGAAGCGTCGCGTCGCCGGCGAGCTGTTGGATGCCGGCCAAGCCATCGGAGTCGGCGTTGAACGCCGCTTTTAAGAAGCGAATGGCCGTCGGGCTTTTCTCCAAAATTTCCTGCGCCCATTTGACCGTTTCTTCTTCAAGCTGCTCAAGCGGCACGACTTTGTTGACCAGCCCCATTTCGAGCGCTTCTTGCGCCGTGTACTGACGGCATAAATACCAAATTTCCCGCGCCTTTTTATGGCCGACGATGCGGGCCAAATAGCCGGCGCCATAGCCGCCGTCAAAGCTTCCCACTTTCGGCCCGGTTTGGCCGAAGATGGCGTTGTCCGCGGCGATCGTCAAATCGCAGACGACATGAAGCACATGCCCGCCGCCAATGGCGTAGCCGGCGACCATCGCAATAACCGGCTTCGGAATGACGCGGATGAGCCGTTGCAAATCAAGCACATTGAGGCGCGGAATTTCATCCTCGCCGACATAGCCGCCATGGCCGCGCACTTTTTGGTCCCCGCCCGAGCAAAACGCCTTGCCGCCGGCGCCGGTCAAAATGATGACGCCGATATTCGAATCATCGCGCGCTTTCGTAAACGCATCGATCATCTCGTTCACCGTTTTCGGCCGAAACGCGTTATGTACTTCCGGACGGTTGATCGTAATTTTGGCGATGCCGTTGTACGTTTCGTAAATAATATCCTCATAGTCGTACTGCTTCACCCATTCAAACGGCATTTACACTTCCCCCTTTGTCATGAATTCACTTACTATTTTAGCAAAAATGCCGGGCTGTTCCACGTGAATTGCATGTCCGGCTTCTTTTACACAGATAAGTTCGCTGTTGGGCAGCCGCTCGTGCATTTGGGCAGCGATGCGGCAAAACTTCTCATCGTGCTCCCCGCAAACAAGGAGCACAGGCATGGCAAGTTCGCCAAGCCGCTCCCAAAACGACGGCTGCACGCCGGTCCCCATCCCGCGCAAACTGTTGGCAAGCCCCGTTGCCGTATGACGGAGCCGCTCGCGGCGAATCGCCGCCCGCACCGAATCCGGAAGCGCCTGCTGAGTGGCAAACAGCGGGATTTTTTCCCAATCATCGACAAAAGCACGGACGCCTTCCGTTTCGATCTTTCGCGCCAACGCCTCATCCGCTTCCCGCCGCGCGCGCCGCTCCTCCTCTGTCTTCAAGCCGGGCGAACTGCTTTCCAGCACTAAGCGGCGAACGCGGTGCGGATGCCAAACGGCGAACGCCAACGCGAGCCGGCCGCCCATCGAGTAGCCGAGCACGTTCACTTGTTCGACGCCCCATTCGTCAAGGAGCGCCGCCAAGTCAGCCGCCGCGTGTTCGATCCGATACCGTCGGGCGTCCTTTGGCGCCTCGGTCCGCCCATGGCCCAACAAGTCGACGGCCATCACACGGAAGTCCGGCCAAAACGGGGCGAGCGGCCGCCACGTGTCCGCGCTGCCCGTAAACCCGTGAAGCAACAGAAGCGGCTCTCCTTCTCCGTATTGTTCCGCATGGTAACAAACCCCATTCACCATCATGGTCATGCCAATCCTCTTCATTCGAGACATTTCGCGATTTCCCGGGCAACCTCGTTCCACAACAATCGATGCATTCGGACATTTTCCGCGCGCGACGTGCGCACTTCAATGACATGAAGCCCGCCTGACGACAGCGATTCCGATACATGGCGGCGGAACTCCGCCCAATTGTGCGGCACCGTATGGCGGCCGCCGTACATCTCGACGGCGTGGGCAAACGACAAATCCGTCGGCGTGCCAAACAGCGTTTCAAACGCCCCTTTATGGCGCGCCTGCGGCAAAAACGAGAAAATGCCGCCGCCGTTGTTGTTCAACAACACAATGGTAGCTGACAACGAATGCATCTTCGCCGCCAACAAGCCATTTAAATCGTGGTAAAACGACAAGTCGCCGATCACCAGCACAAGCGGGTTCGCGGCAACGCTTGCGCCCAAGGCGCTCGAGACGACTCCGTCAATGCCGTTGGCGCCGCGGTTGGCCAAAACGCGAAGCGGCTTGTCCGTCGCAAAGAGAAACGTATCCGCATCGCGAATCGGCATGCTGTTGCCGACAAACAGCGCCGCCCCGGCTGGAAGCAAATCGGCAAGCTCCGTGAACACGTTCCCTTCAAACCATTCTTCTTTCGGCAGATGGCGCTCAAGCGCCGCGCGGGCGATCGCGTTCATCTCGCGCCATATCGCCGACCACGCGCTTTTGTTTTCTTTCGGTTTCGCCCATTCAAGAAGCTGGCGGCAAAGAATCCATTCATCACTCTGAACGAAGCTGTCCGCGGACAACGTCGGATCACGCCAGCCGCCGTCGTCGACAACAATTTGACGAATCGCGCGATGGCGCTTGAGCCATAAAAAGAGCGGCTTCGACACCGGCATGGCGCCGAACCGAAGCACCACATCCGGAACAAGCTTGGAAGCGGCGGTTTCCTCCCGCAATATGGCGTCATAGCTGTCCAGCACGTACGTTTTGTCATGCGTACCGGCGCGCAACTGGGAAAGCGGATCGGCCAAAATCGGAAAATCAAGCGCCCGCGCCAACTCGGTGACCGCCTCGGCAAACCCAGGGCGATCGAGCGGCCCGCAGACGATCAACCCGCGTTCCGCCGCCGATAGCTGCTCATACAGCGCCGATACGCTCTCTTGCGGCAGCGCTGGGCGGCCGCGCCATACTTGCGGCGCTCTCGAAACGGACCGCACCCGCTCCCAAACCGCCTCATCGATATGCGGGACAAGCGGCTCGCGAAACGGCGCGTTCACATGCACAGGCCCGCACGGTGCACCGGCGGCCGTTTGGACGGCTCTTGCCGCCATCGTCCGCGCGTATCGCAGCATATCATCCGCCTCTTCCGGCAGCGCCAAGTCCACAAACCACTTGGCGTAGCGTCCGTATAAGTGCAGCTGATCAATCGCCTGCGGCGCCCCGACATCGCGCAGTTCATGCGGCCGGTCGGCCGTCAGCACCACGAGCGGCACGCGCGAATAGTATGCCTCGACAACCGCGGGCCCATAGTTGGCCGCCGCCGTTCCGGACGTGCATACGAGCGCGACCGGACGCTGCTTCGCTTTCGCCAAGCCGAGGGCGAAAAACGCGGCCGACCGCTCATCGATATTCATATATAGTCGAAGGCCAGGGTGGGCCGCCATCGCCATCGCAAGCGGCGTCGAGCGCGAACCGGGGCTGATCACCGCCTCCGCCACCCCGGCCTGCGCCAATCCGTCCACCAATGCCGCTACATAAACAGACAAGGCATCAGCCATCGTTCATCACTCCCAACGCCGATAACATCGGAGCCATTTTCACATTTGTCTCTTCATATTCGCTGTTTGGGTCGGAATCGGCGACAATGCCGCAGCCGGCAAATAGCATGGCTTCCTTCCCGGCGAGCAAGGCGGAGCGAATGGCGACCGCCCATTCCCCATTGCCTTCGCCATCCACCCAGCCGATCGGCGCTGCATACCATCCGCGGTCAAGCGGCTCAAGGGCGCGGATCACCTCCAGCGCCCGATCGCGCGGCGTTCCGCCGAGCGCGGGTGTCGGATGCATCATTTCCACTAAGCGGAGCACCGAGCGCTCGCGGCAGCCACGGCCGACAACCGGAGTGCATAAATGCTGGATGTGCGGCAGCTTGAGCAGCTGCGGCGCGGGCGGCATCTCGACCGTCTCGCAGACGGAAGAAAACAAGCGACCGATCATTTGCACAACAAACTGATGTTCTTCGTTGTTTTTTCGATCTGCCCGCAGCCAAGCGCCAAGCCGCTCGTCTTCCTCCATAGCGGCCCCGCGGCGCACCGATCCGGCGAGGCAAACCGACCGGCACATTTTCCCTTCTTTTTGGACAAGCTGCTCAGGGGAAGCCCCGATAAAACAGCGGCCGTCCTGTTCAAACGCAAAAATGTAAGCAAACGGCTGCTGCTCGCGAAGCCGCTGGAGTACGGCCGCGGCATCCAACGTTTTGGCAAACGCCAGGCGCCGAGCGCGGGCGAGCACCACCTTGTCCAACGCCCCCGCCCGAATCGAGGCGATCGCTTCGCGAACAGCCGCCAACCATCGTTCTTTCTCTTCTTCTTCGTCTGACACAAGGCGCGGAAGCCGCTTTGGAGCGGCCATAGGGTCGCTGATCCGCTCAAGCAAGCGCCCGACCCGCTCCCAGTCCCGTCCTCTTTTGTCCGTTGGGACGGTGACGGTCAACGTCGTTTTGCCGTTTCTTACGGCAAGAAGCGCGGCCGGCGCCACGAGCTTCCCGGCCGGAAAGCCGCGCCACATGTCGGTGCCCGGCCGATAGGGGTCAAACGAAAATCCGCCAAACAATAACGGCGGCGCATCGGCCGCGCCGTATGGCTCCATCTCCTTCTCCCATCGGCGCCGGCCCGCTTCCACGTCATCAAACCGGCTGTCGGCCTTCTCCGTTTCGATCGCATAAACGGAGCCGAGGCCGACCAATATCGTGCCTCCGGTTCGATCCGCCCAAAAAAACCGTTCGCGGAAGCCGCATGACGGCCCTTGCATAAAAAAAGAAACCGGATCAACGCCCTCCCACGGTTCCGTCCAGCTGACAAACGGCCGCCCTGCATTCACCGCCAATCTATGCAATTGTTGCTGCAGGTGATGTCGAAATCCAATCGCCACGTTCCTCACGCTTTCTGTCGTAAAATTCCCCCTCCATCCCCACTTCCCATTATAATATAATAGGAAATCATTTATCTATCGGGAAGGGTTGACATGCTTTCAACGTTTGCCTACACTTATTTTGGACATAAACGAATGACATTTTCACAGAA
>NZ_ATCO01000162.1:0-9551 GCF_000422025.1 Geobacillus sp. WSUCF1
CGGATCGCCTCGCGCACCGGGATGCTGCTGAGTCCAAGCTCGCGGGCGATTTGATCGATGACGACGCGGTATCCCGGGCCATAGACGCCGTTTTCAATGCGGGAAAGAATATACTCGTAAGCCAATTGGGTTTTGTTTTTCGCTTTCGTTTCCATACGTTTATCATATACTAGATCATATACATTGACTAGTCGTTATGCCTGTTCGGCAGACAAGGCGGTCGGTTTCTCCCCCTTGCCGAACGCGGGGATCGGCGGATCGCCGACGGCGACGTGGACGACTTGCACTTCCGTATAGAAATCAAAGCTGTAATGCCCACCTTCGCGGCCGATGCCGCTGTATTTCGTCCCGCCAAACGGGATGCGCAAATCGCGGACGTTCGGCGAGTTGACCCACGCCATCCCGCTTTCGATCGCTTGGGCGACGCGGTGGCCGCGCTTCATATCGTTCGTCCAGACGTATGCCGCCAGCCCGTATTTCACATCGTTCGCCAGCCGTATCGCCTCTTCTTCATCCGCAAAGGACATGACCGCCATGACCGGTCCGAAAATCTCTTCCTGCGCCACCCTCATGCCGTTATGGCAACCAAGCAGCAACGTTGGCGGCACAAAATTGCCTTTTTCCAATCCTGTTGGAACGCTGGGGGCATAGACGTCCGCCCCTTCTTGCTTGGCGATGTCAATATAGCGGTTCACCCTCTCCCAATGATCGCGGTGAATGAGCGGACCGAGTTCAGTCGCCGGGTTCATCGGGTCGCCGATGACGATGCGGTCGACGCGCTCTTTCAGCCGGGCGACAAATTCGTCGTAAATCGACTGTTCAAGCAAAAGCCGCGAGTTGGCCGTGCACCGTTCGCCATTGAGCGAAAACATCCCCCAAACCGCCGCATCGAGCGCCCGTTCGAGATCCGCATCGGCGAACACAATGAGCGGCGACTTGCCGCCGAGCTCCATCGATGTTTTTTTCAACGTTGCGGCGCTGTTGCGGATAATTTCCATGCCGGTCGTCGTCTCGCCGGTAAACGAGATGAGGCGCACATCCGGGTGGGCAACCAACGCGGCGCCCGCCGTTTCGCCAAACCCGTGCACGACGTTGAACACCCCGCGAGGCAGCCCGGCTTCATCGATGATTTCCGCCAGTTTATTCGCCGTCAACGGCGACCATTCGGCCGGCTTCAAGACGACGGTGTTGCCGGTCGCCAGCGCGGGAGCCACCTTCCACGTTTCCAGCATAAATGGCGTATTCCACGGCGTGATGAGCCCGGCGACGCCGACTGGTTTATAAACGGTATAGTTTAAAAACTGTCCATTCACATGGTACGCCTCGCCGACAAGGCGCGTCTTCACCATTTCCGCGTAAAAGCGGAAGTTTTCCGCCGCGCGGGCGGCTTGCTTTTTCGCCTGGCTGATCGGAATGCCGGTGTCGAGCGCCTCTAAATAGGCGATGTCATCCGCATATGTTTCAATCAGCTCGGCAATGCGGAACAAATAACGGAGCCTCTTTTCAACCGGCATCGTCCGCCACGGCCCGTGATCAAACGCCTCCTTCGCCGCCCGAACCGCCGCATCGATGTCTTCTTTCCGCCCCTCGGCCACTTCGTTGATCGGTTCGTTCGTAAACGGATTGATGTTGTCGAAATACGCACCGGCTGCCCCTTCCATAAACTGCCCATTGATATAATGAAGCACTTTTGGTTGCACTGCCATTCGTTTCCCCCTCCCGCTATGTCCGATAACGCGCATGAATGTTGTTGTGTTTATACGTCCCCGCCTCGTTGAATTCATACAGCTCAAGCGACAGCGCCAAATAGCGTTTGGCGAACAGCGGGGCGAAATGGTCTTTCATCACGGCAAACAGCTCGTCGCCGACTTCTTTTTTCACCTGTTCCGGACGCCCGGCGCCGATTTTCAGCGTCCCGTGCACAAACGCATCGTCTTCGGCCCCATCAGCCACATAGTACTCGTCAAGCCGAATGGCGCGCGAGCGGATGCCGCCGACGGGAAACCAATCGCTCCGCTTGATCAACACGCGGTGAATTTTTCCAAGCAAGCCGCGAATATCGGCCTCTTCGCCGAGATTGGCCGTGTATTCCAAAATAAAGTGCGGCATCATTCCTCCTCCTTTGGCTAGACGATGTAATTGATCAGCCGGCCGATGCGTTCGATTTCGGCCACGACTTCATCGCCGGGCTGGACGTTCACCGCCCCTTTCGGCGTGCCGGTCAAAATCACGTCGCCAGGCGCGAGCGTCATGAATTCGGTGATGTACTCAAGCAAATACGGGATCGAAAAAATCATATCGCCCGTATATCCTTCCTGCACAACCGCCCCATTGACATACGTCCGCAAACGAAGCGCCATCGGATCGCCGACTTCCTCATGGCTGACGATCCACGGGCCTAGCGGCGTCGTCCGGTCGCGGTTTTTGACGCGGAAATTCGGCCGGTAGTAATTTTCCAAGTAGTCGCGAACAGCGTAATCGTTGGCAATCGTGTAACCGAAAATGTAGTCGTACGCCCGTTCCGCCCTCACCCGGCTGGCCGGGCGGCCGATGACGACCGCGAGCTCGCATTCATAATGCATCATGTTGACCCCCTCCGGGCGAACGGTTCGGCCGCGATGGCCGATGAGCGTATTTTTCCCTTTGAAAAATAAAAGCGGCTCTTTCGGCGCAACAAAAGACAATTCGCCGGCATGCTCGGCATAATTCAATCCAAGCGCCACGATCACGCCCGGCTCCACCGGGGGAAGCCACATCACGTCAAGCTCCCCGACGATCGTTCCGTCCGGCAGGCGGAGGCGGCCATCGTCGAGCGGCTCGGCTTCGGTCACGATTCCGTTCCAGGCCACACGCGCCCGCCTCATCATTCATCGCCTCCTTGTTCCAGGGCGATTTCATTTTCCAACACACCGATCCTTTCGATTTCGATGCGCACCACATCTCCTGCTGTAACAAGCGGCGCATCGGCCGGCCAGCTGAAAAACAGCACATCGCCTGGGTAAAGGGTCATAAATTCGGTCACCTCAGCAAGCCATTGTTCGACTGGAAGGCGAAAGCGGCTCAGGTCTGCACGCTGGACGAGGCGCCCGTTGACGTAGACGCGCGCGGTGAGCGAAAAGAGCGGCGACGCTTCCTCTTTCGGCACGATCCACGGGCCGACTGGGGCGAACCCGTCGCGCGCCTGCTCCTTCACCGCCGGGCGGTGCCGCTGCTCGTGTGGAATCGACAGATCATTCACGATCGTATAGCCGAATACAAAATCGAGCGCCTGCTCGCGCCGCACGCGCGCCGCCGTCCGCCCGATCACCAGCGAGCGCCGGAGCAGCCTGAAGATGCTTCACCCAACGAGGCAGAAGCACCGGACGCCGATGGGCGTTGATGGTGTTTGCCGGCTTCATATACAGCACCGGGCCTTCCGGCGGCTTTTCATACGGCGGGGCGTTCATCTCTTTTGACAGCGCCGCCCACTCCTTTCCATCATTCAGCGCCACCCCGTACATCGCCCCGCCAATAGGCGCGTCCCATTCCAATTCATCAATGCGGTGCGTCTGCCCGCCAAACGACACCGTCCCGCCGTGCGGATCCGCCTTTGCCTCAATCGTCCGCCTCATGCCGGCCAGACGCAAGCGCACATTGACCATCGCTTCTCCTCCCGCCCCGTTATGCCGTTTTGGATGGCTCTTCAGCCAGCAGTCCGTATTTGACGAGCGTGCGGCGGATTTGCCGCTGATGTTCTTCGCTTGGCAAATCGAGCGGCAGCCGGAGCTTCGGGGTGATTTTCCCCATCATGCCGAGCGCTGCTTTGACAGGGCCCGGATTCGTTTCAATAAACAGCACATCATTGAGCTCCATCAGTTCAAAATGAAGATCTTGCGCCCGCTTGATGTCGCCTTCAAACCAAGCGTCGTGCAGCTCAGCCACTTTATGCGGCACGACGTTCGCCGTCGCGCTGATCGATCCGGCGCCGCCGATCGCCAGCATCGGATAGCACAAAAGCTCGATGCCGGAAAAGAGAAGAAAATCGCGCCCGCAGTGCCAAAGCACTCGGTTCACATGTTCAAAATCTTTGTTTGACTCCTTCACGCCGATAATGTTCGGACAATCTTCGGCCAGCCTCGCCAACGTTTTGACTTCCAAATTGACCGCCGTCCGCCCCGGAATGTTGTAGACGATGATCGGAATGTCGACCGCCTCGGCCACCGCCTTAAAATGTTTATACAGCGCAGCTTGAGACGGACGGTTGTAATACGGGACGATGACCATTGCGGCATCAGCCCAATCTCTTGCGCAAATTTGGTCAGCTCGATCGTTTCCGCATGGTTGGTCGAGCCCGTCCCCGGCACGAACGGCACCCGACCCGCCACCGCTTTTTTCGCCGTTTCCATCACCTGTTTTCGCTCTTCAAGCGTCAGCGAGCTCGGCTCTCCCGACGTTCCCGTGACGGAAATGCCGTGCGTGCCGCTTTCAATATGCCAATCGATGAGCGCGGCGAGCGCCGCAAAATCAACGTTTCCTTCCTCATCAAACGGCGTGACGACCGGCGCGATTGAGCCGCGCAGCCGTTCTTTCGCCTCGCGGTATGCCATCCCCTTGCCCCCTATTGACTTTATTTTTCTGAATCTTATTTATATTGTACACATTATAATATATGAAATCAACGATAAAATCATATATAATCTTGATCCCGAAAACCGCGAGCAGAAGGGCGGCGGTCTTCTTCTAAATCAGGAAGGTCGGTTTCCGCTTCGCCAATGTCGGTTCGCTTGGCTCGATCGGCTGGCCTCTGTGAACGTCAAGAACGACGGACGCCTCTTCAAACCAGCTGTCCGGCGCCGCATGCCCCCAAAACGTCTGGCGCCTTGGATCATCCAAATCCCAACGGATCGGCGGAAAATCGGGGTCGCTCGTCAAATAATCGCCGTTATACAGCTCAATGCGATGGCCATCCGGATCGCGCAAATAGACAAAGAAGGCGTTCGACAATCCGTGGCGGCCCGGCCCGCGTTCAATGTTCGACGCATATCCGGCCGCCGCCAGCACATCGCACGCATGGATCAGGCTGAGCGGGTCCGGCAGCCAAAACCCGATATGGTGAAGGCGCGGCCCTTTTCCGTTCATCAGCGCCAAATCGTGGACGTTTTGCTTCCGGTGCAGCCATGCCGCCCAAAGTTTCCCATCCTCTGTTTCCGTATACTCTGAGCAGGCAAAGCCCAAACCATGGACATAAAAGTCGTACGCGTTCTTTACATCTCTAACCGCGCAGTTGAAATGATCGATGCGCTGCACGCGGGCGCCGCGGTGCAAGTCATACCGCTGCAACAGCCGCTCAGTTTTGTCCATATGCGCGAAAAACTCAAGCGGCAGCCCGGACGAATCCTGCACGCGAAACGCTCTCCCGACGGCTCGCTGGCTTCCCGCTTCCAGCCATTTCGGCTGCAGCGTTTGCGCCGCAAACCATTCATAAAGCGCTTCCAATTGTTGCTCGGAACCGACTTTGTAGCCAAGCGCCTCGACCGCGGGGCGGGGCCCTTTTTTCAACAGAAGGCTATGATGATGATATTCTTCCAGCCCCCGCAAATACAGATGGCTCTCATCCGCTTCCGTCACGACAAACCCAAGCACCCGTTCGTAAAAATCGCGGGCGGCGGCCAAATCAGTCACATGCAGCACCGCGCGGGCGCAGCGAATAATGGAAAATTTCACCATCCTTCTCCCCTTTCGATAAAATTCAACTCCATTTGCACTGTCACCGCTGGCTGTCAGAAGGAATGAACACACTTTTGGCGCCGCGCAGAAATTCACGCACGAACTGTTGATACGGCTCTTTTTCATAGCCGTCAAAATACGCCATCCCCATCCGAACGGGATCGCCGAAAAAGTAATATTCATAATGCGTCTGCCGGGCTCCGAACGCGCTCATCGTGAGATCCCAGGCGAGACGGAACAGCTGGACGCGTTCATAGCCGTCCACCGTCGCCCCTTGCATCGCGCGGCGGACGATATCTCCAATTTCTTCATGATGGAAATCGGCTTCAGTCGGAATCGCCATCAACCCCGATGCTCCTAAAATGCGGATGATCTCCGAAAGCCGTGGATAAATGCGCGGATACCAGTTGCGTGCGGCATCGAGCGCGGCAAAATCCGGCGTCATCGTTCCCCAGCGGTCTCGCTTCGCATTGTGCTCAGCCCGGTACAGGTGGCTCTTCATCGTCTCGAGGACGAGCATGATTTCCGCCCCTTTATCTTTCACATGCTGGAATTCGCCGATGCCGATTGCTTCGATCAGACAAAGCGTGACACCGAGCAAAAACTCCGTTTTGACGATGTTTTTCGCCACCACTTGATGGGACATATGAATGACCGCGTTCGTCTCACGGAACGTCCGGTTGCAAATCGATGAATTGCCGCAAACAAACACGCGCTCCCACGGCACAAACACGTTTTCAAACGAAACGATGGCATCGCCCTCTTCAAAGCGGGACGCCAGCGGATGGTCCCACGCACTCCGCCCGTAGTCAAACGCCTCGCGGCAAATGAACTTGACGCCCGGCGTATTGTTCGGAATGGCAAAGGCGAGCGCGTACGGGTCTTCACCAGCTGTCGATTTTTTCACGGTTGATGGAAACACTAAAATTTCGTCCGTAATCCCGCCTTGCGTCGCCAACAGACGGATGCCGCTGACGATGATCCCGTCTTTTCGCCGTTCCACCAAATGGAGCGGCACATCGGCATCGTTTTGTTCATGAAGCGCCTTGGCGCGATTCATTTGCGGATGGATGAGCGTGTGCGTCAAGCTGATGTCGTTTTCACGCGCGTACTCATAGTAGTTTTTCGCGTTTTCGGCAAACATCGGATCATCTTCGGCAAATAGATCATTGGCGACGCCCATGGCCATGACTTCCGCGTTTAAATAATCGGGAGAACGGCCCATCATCCCCGCCGACATACGCGCCCATTCTTGCGTCGCCTCGCGGCGGGCGATGAGCTCGTCAATGGTTGTCGGCTGAATGAACGTCATGCCGACGAACTGCCCGGTTGTCGGCGACCGGTACAACATTTTCTCCGGCTTTTCATATTGCCGGTCGTAAAGCGCCGCCATCGAACGGACGACGTTGCAAAACGCCGGATGAACGGTGACATCCTCCACTTTTTCCCCGTGGATGTACACGCTGCTTTTCGCCCGCTTGAGCCGCTCCATATACTCCTGACCTGTTTTGGCCGGCATTTTCATTCCCCCCGTTTTCACGTATAATAGATAAGGAAGCGCTATCATTCAGAATGTTCAAAATTAATATAACATATGATTTCATATATGAAAAATACAAAAATGATCAACCATCCTATACGAAAAAGATATGGAAGCAAGAGAGGAGGCACGGCCATGATCGATGTGAAGCAGCTGAAATACTTCGTCACGATTGCCGAAGAGGGGCAAATCACCAAAGCGGCGCAAAAGCTTCATATCGCCCAGCCGCCGCTCAGCCAGCAGCTGAAGCAGCTCGAAGAAGAGCTCGGCGTTCCTTTATTTGATCGAAAGGCGAAAAAAATGGAGCTCACCGCACCAGGCAAAGCGTTTTACGAAAAGGCGAAACGGCTGCTCGCCCAGCTTGATGACGCCGTGGCGGAAGTAAAAGAAATCGAAGAGGGAACGGCGGGAACGCTGTCGATCGGCTGCGTCAAATCGTGCTTTTACTATTTGGCCCAAGCAATCCGTCACTTCCATGAACAAGCTCCGAACGTGACCTTTCATCTCCGTGAAGGAGATACATTTTCCATTTGTCAGCTGCTTTACGAGCGGCGCATTGACATCGGCATCGTCCGCCTGCCGATCGACTCGGCTGATTACGACGTCATCCGTCTGCCCGGCGAACGTTATGTCGGCGTGTTGCCGGCGCAATGGAAAACCGGCCAACCCTCATTATGCATGCGCGATTTTGCGGATTGGCCGCTTCTCCTTCTCCACCGGGTGCACGGCGCCGGACAGTACGAGCGGGTCATCGAGGAATGCCGCCGTCATGGCTTTGAACCGAACGTTCTATGCGAATGCCCGGACGCGACCATATTGCTCTCCCTTGTCGCCCAAGGCCTCGGGGCCACCATTGTGCCGCAATCCACCGTAGCCTTGTTTCGCCTCCCTGGCATCAAGGTGCTGGAGATCATCGACTCTTCGATGACAGCGGAAGCCGCCGCCATCCTCGACCGACAACGGTATTTGCCGAAAAGCGCCCGAACATTCCTCGACGTGCTCCAAACCGTTGCCGCCCGCGCCGCCGGTGAACAACATGAAGAAAGATAGCGATTCCTCCAATCGTGGACGCTCAAGGGAAACGTCATGCCCTCGTTGCGCCGTCCTTTTTGTTCAATGACCTGCTTTTCAAAAAATGAGGCGCCGTTGGGCGCCTCATCACAACCCTGCCGACCGCTGCAGCCGCTTGGCGATTTCGAAAAAATCTTCGGCCGAAATCCCGGGGGCGAATTCTTCCGGCACTTCGTCCAAATCGGGGATCGCCCCCCCTTGGGGCGCTCCTTCGACCACCTCGAGCGGCTGTCCATCGCTTGGATGGGTTCCTTGCCAAATGCGGACGATTTCTTTGTAATAGCGATCGCTGAACGTATAAAGCCGGCGGTGGACGCCTTGATCCTCATACTTTCTCGCCTCGTCGAACACACGGTTATCCAACTTCGGGATCGGCAGCAGTTTCGTCACATCGACCCCCGTAGCCACTTCGATCGCTTTGGCGTACGCCAAAATATGAACGCCCCCGCGCACAAGCAAGTAGCCGATCATCTCGCGGGCGGTAGGGTGGTCCGTCATTTCATAGACGCGCATTTTATGCGTGCGCGCTCCGCATTCAAGGAAAAAGTTGTGAAGCAAATCCAAAATCAAGTTGCCGCTGTTGAACACGTACTCCCCCGTCCACGCCTTCCCCATCGAATCGCCGGGAAACGCCGTCTGCGCCGTCGCGATAAAATGATACGTATTGCGCTTGTCTTTCGCATCCTTCATCGGCGCTGTATCCGGATCACCTGGATGGGTGGAGCCGGTCAAGCAAAGGTTGATCGCATTGGACACGAGCTCCACATGGCCAAACTCTTCGGCGGTGATGCTCGCCACCAACTCGTAAAACGGGCGCAGCTTCTGTTTTTGCCGAAAATTGAATGACTGAAACAAATAATTGTTTAACGTCGACATTTCTCCGAAACGGCCGCCAAGCAGCTCCTGGACAGCGGCAGCCGCATTGGGGTCCGCGTACTTCGGCTTCGGCAATTCGATCGCCAGCCGGTCGATCCGCTGAAATACCACGACTCTTTTCCTCCTCTCCATTAATTGCTGAGGCGAACAGACACCACTTGCGCCAAGCGGATGTAATAAACCGCCTGATGCGCCGAGATGACGATATGGTCCGGCTTCACATCCCTCACAGTTCCTTGGATCGAACCGCGGACGGTTTCCACCACCACTTCTTTGCCGTTCAAAGCTTGGAAAGCGTGGTACACATACGGGTCAACCAGGGCAATGAGCTGCGGTGACGAAGCATGGGACGCGTAGG
>NZ_ATCO01000163.1:0-5669 GCF_000422025.1 Geobacillus sp. WSUCF1
TTTTTTGGAATTGGCCTTGGAAAAGGCCTTCTTCTACTAGCTCAAACCCTTTGAAGTTTAGATTAATGGTTGCCTTCACTTCCAACGTTTTGTATGATACATACACTTCTGCATCTTTGATTTTTTCGAGCCCCGGGAGGCTGATGACAACGAGCAGCTCGTTGTCTTTTTTGTAAATGTTCATACCGGATGATGGCTTGTTCGATGACGGCAGCAACGGCTGGATGCTTCCCCAAAAATCATTTTGAAAAAATTGCTGCCAATGTTTTGTCCAATCGGAAAACGGTGTAAACGGATTTTCTTTGGCCATCGTGTCTCTCCTCCTCCGCTCATTCATCATATGCCGCCTTCTTCGTTTGGTGATTCAAAAAACACGAACATTTGCTTTGATGAAATACTAAATGTTCGATTTTTTCCTTGACACGCCGAAAAAAAAACCTGCTACTATAAAGGTAACTTCATAGTGTATGAGAAGATCCCTCATATAATTTTGGGAATATGGCCCAAAAGTTTCTACCCAATCACCGTAAATGATTGGACTATGAGGGAAAGGATCGGTTTTGGCTTTTTTTCGATCAGCAACTGTCAAAGCCCGGAACGATGCTTTCCCTCGTTTACGGATGGGAACGCATGTTCTGGGTTTTGTTGTGCTAGCAAAAGGAGTGAAACGGTATGAGCCCGCTCGTTGGGGTGATCATGGGAAGCCATTCGGATTGGGAAACGATGAAACATGCTTGCGCCATTTTGGAGGAATTGGGTGTTCCGTTTGAGAAAAAAGTCGTATCGGCGCACCGGACGCCGGATGAGATGTTTCGGTATGCGGAGACAGCGAGGAGCGCGGCATCCGCGTGATCATTGCCGGCGCTGGCGGGGCGGCTCATTTGCCGGGGATGATCGCGGCGAAAACGACGCTGCCGGTGATTGGGGTGCCCGTGCAGTCAAAAGCATTGAATGGACTTGACTCGTTATTGTCGATTGTGCAAATGCCAGGCGGGGTGCCGGTAGCGACGGTGGCGATCGGCAAGGCGGGGGCGACCAACGCCGGACTGCTCGCCGCATCGATTCTTGGACTGCTTGAGCCACGCTATATGGAGGCGCTCAAAGCTCGGCGGGAAGCGATTCGCAAACAAATCGTAGAAAGCAGTGATCAATTTGACTAAGCAACGGATCGTTCCTGGGCAGACGATCGGCATCATCGGCGGGGGGCAGCTCGGGCGGATGATGGCTTTGGCGGCGCGCGAGATGGGTTTTCGCATTGCCGTGCTTGACCCAACGCCTGACTCCCCGTGCGGGCAAGTGGCCGATGTGGAGATTACGGCGCCTTATCATGATTTGGACGCCATCGCTGAACTGGCCTGCGTGAGCGATGTCATTACGTACGAATTTGAAAATATCGATGCGCGAGCGCTTGAGTGGCTGGAGGCAAACGCCTATGTCCCGCAAGGAAGCCGACTGCTGGCGGTGACACAAGACCGGGCGTTGGAGAAAGCGGCGATTGTGGAGGCCGGGTTGCCGGTGGCGCCGTATAGGGAAGTGGACGGATGGGATGAGTTGGAACAGGCCGTTGCCATGATCGGCTTTCCGTGCGTCTTGAAAACGCGGCGCGGCGGCTACGACGGCAAAGGGCAATATGTGCTGCGCGGCGAAGGCGATCTAGCCAAAGCGGCTGATTTGCTTGGGCTTGGCCCATGCATTTTGGAAGGCTGGGTGCCGTTTGTGAAGGAAATGTCGGTCATTGTCGCCCGCAACCTCGATGGTGAGACGGCTGTTTTTCCAGTGGCGGAAAATGTTCATGTCGAGAACATTTTGCATCAAACGATCGTTCCGGCCCGAATTCCGGAAAGCGTGCAAGAGCGGGCCATTCGCTACGCGGAAGTGTTGGCCGCATCGTTTTCGCTCGTTGGGACGCTGGCGGTGGAAATGTTTTTGACTGCGGACGGGGATATTTATATTAATGAGCTGGCCCCTAGACCGCACAACTCCGGACATTATACAATCAATGCATGCGCGACGTCGCAGTTTGCCCAGCACATCCGCGCTGTTTGCAACTGGCCGCTCGGATCGACCGAATTGTTGAAGCCGGCGGTGATGGTCAATATTTTAGGCGAGCACGTCGAGCCGGTCATTCGGCATATCGGTGCGTTCGACGGGGGGACCTACGTCCATCTGTACGGCAAACACGAAGCGAAGCCGAAGCGGAAAATGGGGCATGTGACGGTGCTGGCAGACGATGTCGAGGCGGCGTTGGCGCGAATCGAATCGTGGCAAATTTGGCATGATCGGAGGCTGGAACGAGGATGATTGAACGTTACACAAGACCGGAAATGGGAGCGATTTGGACCGAGGAAAACCGCTTTAAGGCATGGCTTGAGGTGGAACTGCTCGCGTGCGAGGCGTGGGCCGAGCTTGGCGTCATCCCAAAAGAAGATGTCCGCCGCCTGCGTGAAAACGCGTCGTTTGACGTCAACCGCATTAAGGAAATCGAAGAAGAAACGCGCCACGATGTCGTCGCCTTCACCCGCGCCGTTTCTGAGACGCTTGGGGAAGAACGAAAATGGGTGCATTATGGTCTCACGTCGACCGATGTTGTCGATACGGCGCTCGGCTACTTGTTAAAGCAGGCGAACGCGATTTTGCGGCGTGATTTGGAAAACTTCATTCAAGTGCTGAAAGAGAAAGCGCGCGAACATAAATACACGGTCATGATGGGGCGCACGCACGGCGTTCATGCCGAACCGACGACGTTCGGGCTGAAGCTGGCGCTTTGGTATGCCGAGATGGTACGGAACTTGGAGCGGTTTGAACAAGCAGCCAAGATGGTGGAAGTAGGGAAAATTTCCGGCGCAGTCGGCACGTACGCCAACGTGGATCCGTTTGTGGAGCAGTATGTTTGTGAAAAACTCGGCTTGACGCCGGCGCCGATTTCGACGCAGACGCTGCAGCGCGACCGCCACGCTTACTATATGGCGACATTGGCCTTAATTGCGACATCGATTGAAAAATTTGCCGTCGAGATTCGCGGCTTGCAAAAAAGCGAAGTCCGCGAAGTCGAAGAGTTTTTTGCCAAAGGACAAAAAGGCTCATCAGCGATGCCGCATAAGCGCAATCCGATCGGTTCGGAAAACATGACCGGCATGGCGCGCGTCATCCGCGGGTATATGGTGACAGCGTACGAAAACGTGCCGCTTTGGCATGAACGCGACATTTCCCATTCGTCGGCCGAGCGCATCATTTTGCCGGATGCGACGATTGCGTTGAATTATATGTTGAACCGATTCGCGAATATCGTGAAACATTTGCTTGTGTACCCGGAAAACATGAAAAAAAATATGGAGCGCACGTTCGGGCTCATTTATTCACAGCGAGTCTTGCTTGCCTTGATCGACAAGGGGATGACGCGCGAGGAGGCGTACGATTTGGTGCAGCCGAAAGCGATGGAAGCGTGGGAGAGACAAGTGCCGTTCCGCTCGCTTCTTGAAGCGGATGAGCGGATCATGAGCCGGCTGACGAAAGAGGAACTCGATGATTGTTTTGATTATCGTCATCATTTGAAACATGTCGATACGATTTTTGCCCGCTTAGGGTTGGAGTGAGCGGCTGCCGGCTGGTCGAAGCCGGCCGGCTATACAAAAGATTTTCAATCTTCTGGATAAACGGAGGCGTTGATCGTGCCGACGAAACAACAGCTGTTATATGAAGGGAAAGCGAAAAAAATTTACGCGACTGACGAGCCAGATGTGCTTTGGGTCGAGTACAAAGACAGCGCAACGGCGTTTAACGGCGAAAAAAAGGCGACGATCGCCGGCAAGGGGCGGCTCAATAACGAGATTTCCAGCTTGTTGTTTTTGAAGCTGCGCGAAGCAGGCATTGCCAATCATTTTATTGAAAAGCTGTCGCCAACGGAACAATTGGTCCGGCGCGTGACGATCATCCCGCTTGAAGTCGTTGTCCGCAATGTGGTAGCGGGAAGTTTAGCCAAGCGGATCGGTCTAGAGGAAGGGACGCCGCTTGAGGCGCCGCTTGTTGAGTTTTATTACAAAAACGACGACCTTGGCGACCCGTTGTTGTTGGAAGATCATATCTTCATTTTAAAACTCGCCAGCCGCGAGGAAATCGCCGCGCTGAAGCAGGCCGCGCTGGCGGTGAATGACGTGCTGCGCCTCCATTTTGCCGAGCGGAACGTGCGGTTGATTGATTTTAAGCTTGAGTTCGGCCGTACAGCAGACGGAGCCATCCTCTTGGCGGATGAGATTTCACCGGACACGTGCCGGTTATGGGACGCAAAGACGAACGAAAAGCTCGACAAAGACGTGTTTCGCCGCGATCTCGGCAGCTTGACGGAGGCGTATGAAGTCATTTTACAACGATTAGGGGGAGAATCGGCATGTACAAGGTAAAAGTATATGTGACGCTGCGCGAAAGTGTGTTGGATCCGCAAGGGACCGCTGTAAAAGGGGCGCTGCACAGCTTATCGTATACGGAAGTGAAAGATGTACGAATCGGGAAGTTTATGGAGCTCGTGATTGAAGAGAGCGACCGCGACATCAACGAGCTCGTTCGCGAGATGTGTGAAAAACTGCTTGCCAACCCGGTGATTGAAGACTACCGCTATGAAATCGAGGAGGCCGTCGCCCGATGAAGTTTGCCGTCGTTGTGTTTCCGGGATCGAATTGCGATGTCGATATGTATCATGCGATCGCCGATGAACTTGGCGAAGAGGTCGAATACGTTTGGCATGACGAGGACGATCTAGACCGTTTTGACGCCATTTTGCTTCCAGGCGGCTTTTCGTACGGCGATTACTTGCGTTCGGGGGCGATCGCCCGCTTTTCGAAAGTAATGGCTGCCGTCAAACAGGCAGCTGACGCCGGAAAACCGGTGCTTGGCGTGTGCAACGGGTTTCAAATTTTGCTTGAAGCCGGCTTGCTTCCTGGGGCGATGCGCCGCAATCAAGGGTTGAAGTTCATCTGCCGGCCGGTCCAGCTGACGGTGGAAAATCATGAAACGATGTTTACGTCTGCCTACGAAAAAGGCGAAGTCATTACAATTCCAATCGCCCATGGCGAAGGGAATTATTATTGCGATGAACAGACGCTCGAGCGCCTTGTCAAGAACCGGCAAATCGTGTTCCGTTACCATGGAGAAAATCCGAACGGCAGCTTGGCGGATATTGCCGGCATCGTCAATGAACGGGGCAATGTGCTCGGCATGATGCCGCATCCGGAGCGGGCGGTCGACGCCTTGCTCGGCAGCGCGGACGGATTGAAACTATTCCGATCGATCGTCAACTATTGGAGGGAGACGCATGTCGTTACTGCTTGAGCCGAGCGCGGCGATGATCAAAGAACAAAAGTTGTACCGTGAGATGGGGTTAACAGATGAAGAGTTTGCGCGCATTGAAGCGATTTTGGGGAGGCTGCCGAACTACACGGAAACCGGCATTTTTGCCGTCATGTGGTCGGAGCATTGCAGCTACAAAAACTCGAAGCCGGTGCTGAAAAAATTCCCGACTGATGGTCCGCACGTGCTGCAAGGGCCGGGTGAGGGTGCGGGCATTGTCGATATTGGCGACGGGCTGGCGGTGGCGTTTAAAATCGAAAGCCATAACCATCCGTCAGCGATCGAGCCGTATCAAGGGGCGGCGACCGGGGTCGGCGGCATCATCCGCG
>NZ_ATCO01000164.1:0-4145 GCF_000422025.1 Geobacillus sp. WSUCF1
AACTTTTGGTGAAGAGCCGAACAGAAGTTTCTAATCTTTTAAGAAATTCTAGGTCTGTTATTTCAATCACCTTGTTCCCGCTTTGAGATACAATTAGATTATATTTCGCCTTTACTAAAATTGTCAATAAAAATTTGAATTGTTTGTTTCTTTGTCGCATAAAGTAAGATTTTTAAGCTTTATCGAGTTGTTTTTTGGCTCATCACCAAATTTTGTGATTTAGTGACAAAAGAGAAAGCACTGACGAGATCCTGGCCATAATGTTAGCGGTGAAATCAACATTAAGGAAGTCTCGTAAGGGCTTTCGACACCACTAGGATTGCCAGAATTGAAAACAATTGATTTCCCACTCATGTTGAGTGACTTCCACGCGAACCACTGGGAAGCCGAACACTTAGCGAATGTCTACTTGAAGTGAATCGACATGTTCTAATTTTTATTTATTTGAGAACGAGCATAGAAGAAGAGGTAGGCTTTTGAAACGACCCTTTGCAAAACCGTTACAAGGAATTCACGCCCATTTCACATCATGCTTGTGCAGTGAAAAAGCAATACCGCCTAACCAAAAGAAAAAACCCCAAACGGTCATGGATGCCTCCCGTTTGGGGTTCGCTCAAGAGTAGAGCACGATCATCGCGATGAAAAAGTACGCCGCGTTGGCGATTTCCAGCATGCCGAGTTTCATGATCGGCAGCGACTTGCCGTATAAGTAGACGGCGCGAATGACGCTCGGGGCGTAGGCCAAAACAGCGAACGGCTCGTCAATGGCGATGAGGCCGATGATCAACAAGGCGTGGTAGCCCCATGACAGCCATTTGTACCGCTCGTTTTTCTTTTCGCGAATCATCGTTTTGACGTAAAACGTGCTGCCGATGAAAAAGAGGAAGGAAAACGCGGCCAATTCGAACGCCTCCACCGTCAATTCCCCGCGTCCGGCGTAAAAGGCGGCGAGGCCGCCGATGCAAAACGCCGCGATGGCCGCTGCATCATTCCAAAAGGCGCGCTCATTCTTTTTCTTGCTGTAGTAGGTGTTTACTAGGAAAAACGGGATCATCGCCAATCCGAAGAGAACAAGGGTCGGCCGCTGCCAAAGGGAAACGGCCAGGGCCGGCGCGGCGATGGCGCCATAGCGAACGGCAGCGGCACGTACGGCTCTTTCCGCTTCGTTTTCACCGCCATCAAGAGCGGATACGTTGCCAAATAGAGCGCAAGCCAGGCGACAAAGAGCGGCGCGTGAATCCGCGAAAGCCCACCGGCGTACGCTCCGAGCCAAAACGGGATGATGAGCATCGCCCAGGCGCCGTGTTGTTTTGGCATCACCCATTTGCTTTTGTTCGCCATCCGTCTCATCCTCCGCTTACCGGTGGAATAAAGGCGACCGTGTCGCCGGCGTGAAGCGGCGACTCGTCGCGGGCGTACTCCTCATTGACCGCGGTCATGACGCGCCCGAGCGAGACGCCATAGCGCTCTTCCACTTCGTCTTTCAGTTGTTTCACCGTTTCCGGAACGTGCGGCCACATCACTTCCCGCTCACCGATTTGTTCGCCTAAATGCGCGAAAAATAAAAGGCGGATCATTCCTCTTTCACCTCCGGTTTTCCGGACGGATACGCCGTTGTTTCAAGCTGGTCGCCCACCCAGGCGCTTCCGTCCTCCCATTGCTCTTTTTTCCAAATCGGCACGATTTGTTTGATCCGCTCAATGGCATAGCGGTTCGCCTCATACGCTTCGGCGCGGTGCGGCGAGGAAACAGCGATGACGACGGCGATGTCGCCGATCTTAAGCCGCCCGATCCGGTGGGTGATGGCGGTTTTCGCCCCTGGCCATTTCTCCGCAATTTCCGCCCCGATTTGCGCGAGTATTTTCTCGGCCATCGACACATACGCCTCATATTGCAAAAAGAGCGTCCGCTTGCCGTTCGTCCATTCGCGCACCGTGCCGGCAAAGACAGCGACCGCCCCCGCTTCCGGACGCATCACTTTTTTCATCACATCCTCGACCGAAATCGGCCGGTCGGTAATGACAAACAACGGTTCTGTCATGTTCGCGTTCTCACCTCATTTATGAGCCATGGAATATATTCATCATCGTCCGCCAGCAAAAACACCGGGTGTGACAGCGGTTCGGGAAGCGGCTCCCAGGCGATGACGGCGCGGATGTCGGCGAGGTGCTGGAGCGACGCCCAATCTTTCGCGGAGCGCACAAGCACGACTTTCGGATGCCGCTCTTGTTTGTAGCCTTCAACCAACACGAGATCGAGCTGAAGCGGCGCATAAAGCGCCAACACGTCATCCAGCCGCCATAGCGGACGGCGGAGATGCAGCTGCAACAGCCCGCCACCTTCGACCGCTGTCGCCGACGCCCCCGCCCGCTCGTGGCGGACGGAATCGACGCCTTCGGGCCGTGCGGGTTCGCCGCCATGGCCGTGATGCTTCACCGTCCCGACGCGCCATCCTTCCCGGACCGCGGCCGCCACCCATTTTTCCATCAACGTCGTCTTGCCGCTATGTTTATAGCCGACGACTTGCCAGACGTTCATTCGCTTGATCCCTCATCGTCATTCAAAAGCCACACGTCGACCTCATCGCCGGCCGCAAACCCCCGCGTTCCGCCCGGCAGCACCATTAAGGCGTTCGCTGCCGCGAGCGAAGTGACGATGTTCGATTTGTCCATGCCGACCGGCTTCACGACAAGCCGACCGTCAACCGCCTCGACCCGGCTGCGCACGAAGCGGGTGAACGGATTCGGCTTCGGAAAATCGGCGCCAAGGGTGGCTTTCGCTTTTTTCAAATACGGCTTGGCCGAAAACAGCCGCGTGCGCACGACCGGGCGGACAAACAGCTCATACCCGACGTAGCACGCCGACGGGTTGCCGGATAAGCCGAACAGCAGCTTGCCGTCCCGTTCCGCAACGGTCGTCACGCTTCCCGGGCGCATGGCGATTTTGTTAAACAACACGTTCGCTCCGAGCCGCTCGTAAATGGCGGGCAAATAATCGAAATCCCCGACCGAGACGCCGCCGGTCGTAATGAGCATGTCCACTTGATCGAGCGCCTCGCGCACCGCGGCGAAGCAGGCGTCCAGGTCATCGGCAAGCTGACCGAAATAAACCGGCTCGGCGCCGCTTTTGAACACCTGCGCCTCGATCATGTAAGCATTGCTGTTGCGGATTTTTCCCGGCACAAGCGGTTCAGAGACGTCGAGCAGTTCGCTGCCGGTCGCAAAAATGCCAATCCGGGGCTTTTTCGCCACCTTCACTTCGGCGTAGCCGAACGTCGCCAAGAGCGCCGCCACCCCGGGATTGATGCGCGTCCCTTTTTCGATAAGCAGCTGCCCTTTTTTCGCGTCTTCCCCTTGAAATGAAATGTTGTCGCCAGGGCGGAACGAGCGCTTAATCGACATATACGTTTTTCCATCTCGCTCATACTGTTTGGCGAGCTCGAGCATGACGACGGCATCGCACCCTTCCGGAATTTGCGCTCCGGTCATCAGGCGCACCGCTTGAAACGGGCCGACCGGCTGCTTCGCCACTTGCCCGGCGCCAATCGTTTCGATCACTTCAAACTCGACCGGATGGTCAAGTCCCGCTCCTTCCGAATCCGCGGCGCGAATGGCAAATCCGTCATACGGCGAGCGGTCAAACGGCGGCACGTCATGATCGGCGAGCAAATCTTCGGCTAAATAGCGCCCGTACGACTGCCTTAGCGGCACGATCTCCTCTTCTCCTCTCCCAGCGTAACGCATCACCCGGGCGATGGCTTCCGCTACGGGAATGGGAGTTCGTCTTTCGACCAACGGTGTTCTCCCCTTTCTTTCCCTCATTCACTTCACTAAGCCCATTTTATCGTTTTATCACAATGATTTCCAATCTTGCAGCTGCTTAATGGTTTTGGCCAATTTTTCATCAACGACGCTGGCATCATCAATATGTTGCAAAATCATCTTTTTCTTCCTCCCAGCGGCTTGCCTTGGCCAGCAGCCACATGCTGACTCCTCCTCTTTTTTCGGCCGTTCACATCTTCTATGCAGCGCATTCACAATTTATAGGCTCTTCACCACAACATGTACTTGACAAGCAATACGGTTTCCTGCACAAAGATGTGCAAAAATCACTGATTTGTTGATTTTCCCTCACAAGCGTAAATA
>NZ_ATCO01000165.1:0-370 GCF_000422025.1 Geobacillus sp. WSUCF1
GGATCACATCCATTATTGGGCATACCAAATACCCCTCCAGAAGAGGGGTATTTGGTATTTATATCCATATCTAATTCTACCATATCTCTAATTTCGTTAAGATATCTGATGCCGTTTCTTCCCCTTTCCTTCGACCTTTCTTGGCATGTTTTCGTAACAGGGAAAGGAGAGAGAAAAGGTTGATTTCCGCCATATGCGAACGCAAAAGCAACTGGTGCCAATACGATTGGAGAAGATCGAGCGCTTTCCGTTCACTGATTTCAATGTCTTCCTTTTGATGCCAATACATCCGAGCTTGAAACAGAAACGTCTGGGTGACCAAAATGGCAATCAACGTCCCGTATAAATGGCATTCGAAACGTTCTTTTTT
>NZ_ATCO01000166.1:0-545 GCF_000422025.1 Geobacillus sp. WSUCF1
TTCTTTTTTCATCTCCTTGACTTTCTCCAAATCCAATACGGATTTCCAGGCTTTAAACAACCATTCCATTTGCCAGCGCAGGGAATAGAGCTCATAAACCTGTTTGACCATCAAAGGACTCTTGTGGTAAATTCGTCAGTAAGATGTGGTATTTCTTTTGTTCGAGGGTTTGGCGTGCCAGCGCCTTCCCTTTTCTTTTTTCCTTTTTCCGCACATACGTCATCCGTTTTTGCCATTCTTCCGCCGTCAGACGGCGGAAAACCAACCGTGGAACATACAAGCGTTCCTTTCCGATGTACATATGTTCCATTTCCACTGATTCCCCTCCCTCTCATTGATTCCTAAGAGATTCCCAATCCCATTCCTTCCACTGGCCATTCTCCTTGATATACACGTTCATATCGGAACGGAGCCGAGTAATATCATACGCTCCACGGCGTCGATCTCAGCCAGTGCGGCAACGGAGAAAAAGCCTAAATCCCGAATCCATAGGTCATTCGGTAAAATCGTGTGTTGGGCATGATAAGCAAAACGAGCGTCCGAGT
>NZ_ATCO01000167.1:0-543 GCF_000422025.1 Geobacillus sp. WSUCF1
TTTTTTCATCTCCTTGACTTTCTCCAAATCAAATACGGATTTCCAGGCTTTAAACAACAATTCAATTTGCCAGCGCAGGGAATAGAGCTCATAAACCTGTTGACCATCAAACGACTCTTGTGGTAAATTCGTCAGTAAGATGTGGTATTTCTTTTGTTCGAGGGTTTGGCGTGCCAGCGCCTTCCCTTTTCTTTTTTCCTTTTTCCGCACATACGCCATCCGTTTTTGCCATTCTTCCGCCGTCAGACGGCGGAAAACCAACCGTGGAACATACAAGCGTTCATGTCCGATGTATACATGTTCCATTTCCACTGATTCCCCTTCCTCTAATTGATTCCCAAGGGATTCCCAATCCCATTCCTTCCACTGGCCATTCTCCTTGATATACACTTTCATATCGGAACGGAGCCGAGTAATATAATACGCTCCGCGGGCGTCGATCTCGGCCAGTGCGGCAACGGAGAAAAAGCCCAAATCCCGAATACATAGGTCATTCGGTAAAATCGTATGCTGGGCATGATAGGCAAAACGAGCGTCCGAGTC
>NZ_ATCO01000168.1:0-6102 GCF_000422025.1 Geobacillus sp. WSUCF1
GCTAACTTGACGGGTATGGTCTCCGTCGCCACCGTTTCGCGTGTGTTAAATCAAAATGGATATGTTAATGAGGAAACGGAAAGACGGGTTAGACAGGCGATGAAAGAGCTCAATTATAAACCGAATGAAGTGGCGAGAGCTCTGTTTAAAAAGACATCGAAAACAGTCGGACTCATTGTCCCTGATATTACCAATCCGTTCTTTCCCGAACTCGTTCGCGCGGTGGAAGATGTGATGAATATTTATGACTATACGGTCATTCTATGCAATTCCGATGAGAAAGTAGAAAAAGAACGAGAATACATCGAAGTGTTAAAGCAAAAATATGTGGACGGCGTCATTTTGACCACGAATCAGTTCGCGCCGGAAGAAGTCGAGGAATGGGATGTTCCGATTGTCGTGCTCGACCGTCCGCTGCATGAGCGTTATCCGTCGGTGGTCGCGGATAATTACGAGGGAGCTCGTTTAGCGACGCGGCATTTGTATGAAGTGGGCTGCCGGCGGATTGCCCATATTCAAGGGCCCAACCACGTGGTGAACGCCATGGAGCGTTTCCGCGGCTATCAAGATGAAATGAGGGCGTTAGGGTTGGGAGATCGTCAGCTCGTCATTCAAGGGAATTACCAGTTGAAGCAGGCGAAAGAAGCGGTGATGGCCGCGTTGGCTGAACATGATATGGACGGGATCTTTGCCGGCAACGACGCGATGGCGGTCGGTGCTTTGAAAGCGGTTCAGCAATGCGGGCTGCGGGTTCCGGATGATATTGCCATTATTGGCTACGACGGCATCCCGCTGACGGAAATGACAACACCCGAACTATCGACCGTGTCTCAGCCTATTTACGAAATGGGGGCCATGGCGGCAAGAATTTTAATTAAACAAATTGAGGGGAAGCCGCTTGAGAAGCTCCATTATCAACTTCCGGTTCAACTTGTGGTGCGGCAGTCGACGTCAAGGAGGGGATTGACTTGAACAAACCAACCATTACGGTGATCGGCAGCCTCAACATGGACTTAGTCACTGTGGCGGCGCGATTTCCAAACCAAGGAGAGACGATTTTAGGCGAACAGTTTCTCACCACTCCCGGCGGCAAAGGGGCGAACCAGGCGGTGGCCGCCGCCCGCCTCGGCGCCGATGTACGGATGATTGGCGCAGTGGGGATGATGCGTTTGGTCAAGAGCTCATCCGTTCGTTACAAAATGAGGGCATTTCCGTCGATTATGTGAAACCGGTTACACATGGGAGTACAGGCATTGCTTCCATTACGATTTCTGAGCGGGACAATCGGATCATCGTCGTTCCTGGGGCGAATCATGCGCTTACGCCGGAAGATCTCGATTCATGTGAATCCGTGATCGCCGAAAGCGATGTTTGCTTATTGCAGCTCGAGATTCCGCTTCCCGTTGTGGAACGGGCGGTTTCGCTCGCCCATCGCCATGGTGTGCGCGTCATCGTCAACCCCGCTCCGGCGCAACCGCTGCCGCCGTCGGTGCTTGAGCAGGCGAGTTTCTTGACGCCCAATGAACATGAACGGACGATTTTGTTCGACAAGATGGACGAAGGAGCGTTTGCCGATAAGCTGATTGTCACCGAAGGGGCAAAAGGGGTGCGCATTTGGCAAGATGGACAAGAACGGCTCATTCCAAGTTTCCAAGTTCCCGTCGTGGATACGACAGGCGCGGGCGATACGTTTAACGGTGCGCTTGCCGTGGCGCTGGCGGAAGGGAAGCCGCTTGATGAAGCGTGCCGATTTGCCAATGCGGCGGCGGCCTTGTCCGTGACGAAACTCGGGGCGCAAGCTGGGATGCCGAGACGGCAAGAGGTCGAATCATTTTTGTCCAGACAGAAGGAGAGTCACTGATGAAAAAAAGCGGGATTTTGAATAAAGAATTGAACACGCTGCTTGCCTCGCTCGGGCACACCGATACGATCGTGATTGCCGATTGCGGGCTGCCGATTCCGAACGAACAGGCGCGCATCGACTTGTCTCTCGTCAAAGGGTTTCCGCCCTTTTTATCCGTGTTGGATGCGGTTGTTGATGAATTGGAAATTGAAGCAATCGTACTAGCCGAGGAGATCAAAGACCAGAATCCGGATCTATACGAAAGCATCAGGGCAAGAATGGGTGGTGTGCCTGTGCAGTTTGTTCCTCACGAACAATTCAAAGCGATGACGAAGCAGGCGAAAGCGGTGATTCGCACAGGAGAGGCAACCCCCTATGCCAATATCATTCTGCGTTCCGGTGTAAGTTTTTCATCGAAAGATTTCTGAAGGAAAAGGAGGGCAGAAACGATGAGGCCCTTGATTGACATGCGGTCGATTCAAAAATCGTTTGGCGCCAATATCGTTCTGAATGGCGTTGATTTTGAAGTGCTTCCTGGAGAAGTGCATGCGTTGATGGGAGAGAACGGAGCGGGGAAATCGACGCTGATCAAAGTTCTGACCGGCATTTATGAGCGGGATGGGGGAACGATTGTTGTCAACGGGCGCGAAGTGCATTACCGTCATCCGAAAGAGGCGGAACGCGACGGGATTGTCGTGATTCATCAAGAGTTGAATGTCATTCCAACATTGACGGTGGCCGAAAACATTTTTCTTGGCCGCGAGCCGAAAATCGGGAGAACGGGTGTCATTCGTTATAAAGAAATGGAGCAACAGGCCGCTTCCTATTTGCGGAGATTAGGGATGGACCTTGACCCACGAGAACTCGCCGGTCGGTTGTCTGTCGGAAAACAGCAAATGATCGAAATTGCCAGGGCCATTTCGACGAATGCGAAGTGCCTTATTATGGATGAACCGACAGCGGCGCTGACGGAACGGGAAATTCAGGCTTTATTTTCTGTCATTCGCACCTTGAAACAGCAAGGCGTCGCGGTTGTTTACATTTCACATCGGATGGAAGAGATTTTTACCATTTGCGACCGGATTTCGGTTCTCCGCGATGGCCAGTTCATCGGAACGAAACGAGTAAAGGAAACGAACTTCGATGAAATTGTTCAAATGATGGTCGGGCGGCAAATTGGGGAACGCTTTCCAAAACGGCGCGTCACCATTGGAGAAGAACGGCTGCGCGTAGAGCGGCTCACGAAAAAAGGATTGTTTGAGAATGTATCGTTTTCCGTGCGAGCCGGTGAAGTGCTTGGTGTGGCGGGACTGATGGGATCGGGGCGAACCGAGATCATGGAAGCGATTTTCGGAGCCAGACCATTCGATGAAGGAGACATCTATATCGACGGGCGCCCTGTGCGCATCCGTTCTCCGCGCCAGGCCGTCGAACATGGCATCGCCATGATTACCGAAGACCGAAAGCAAAAAGGCTCATTCTCGAGATGAGCGTCCATGAGAATTTGACCTTGCCGAAGTTGGAACAATTGGCAACAGCGGGATTCATCCAGTCATCGAAAGAACGGGACGTGGTGTTGACATACATTCATCTGTTGGATATTAAAGCCTCTTCCCCAGATTTACCTGTGAAAGCATTGAGCGGCGGGAATCAACAAAAAGTCGTATTCGGCAAATGGCTGGCGATGAACCCGCGCATCCTCATTTTGGATGAACCGACTCGCGGCGTGGATGTCGGGGCAAAGCAAGAGATTTATGAAGTGATCAATGAATTGGCCGCCCAAGGCGCCGCGATCATTATGATCTCTTCTGAACTGCCGGAAGTATTGGGCATGAGCGACCGCGTCATGGTCGTCCATGAAGGGAAAGTGCAAGCGATTTTGGAAAACGACGGGTTGGATCAAGAAACCATCATGCGGGCGGCGACAGGGGGGAATCGATGATGGAAGCAAAGCGAAAATGGGATGTGAAAAAATTAGGGCCTCTCATCGGATTGTTTCTGCTATGCATCGTGCTTTCCATATTGAGCGATGACTTTTTGACGATGGACAACTGGCTCAATCTCCTGCGGCAAGTATCCATCAACGCCTTGATTGCCTTTGGGATGACGTTTGTCATTTTAACAGGAGGCATCGATTTATCAGTCGGTTCTGTGTTAGCGCTCTCAAGCGCTATCACAGCAGGAATGATGGCGCAAGGAATGAATGGTTTTGTCGCTATACTGGTGGGCCTATTAGCGGGTATGGTAATGGGAGTGTTGAATGGGGTGATCATCACCAAAGGAAAAGTCGCTCCTTTTATCGCTACGCTGGCGACCATGACGGCGTTTCGCGGCTTGACTCTCGTTTACACGGACGGTCGCCCGATTACAGGGTTTGCGTCTGATGACATCATGTTTCAGATGATAGGCCGCGGTTATTTCTTCGGCATTCCCGTACCTATTATATTGATGCTCATGGTCTATATCGCTTTGTATGTGGTATTGAAAAAGACTACATTTGGCCGCCATACGTACGCGGTTGGGGGGAACGAAGAAGCGAGCCGTCTATCGGGACTTCGCGTTGATCGACTCAAAATATATGTATATGCGCTGACAGGGACGTTATCTGCTTTGGCGGGGCTCATTTTAACTTCCCGTTTGAATTCCGCGCAGCCGACAGCGGGAACGGCGTACGAGTTGGATGCCATTGCGGCCGTTGTCTTAGGCGGCACCAGTTTGTCAGGAGGAAGAGGCTGGATTTTCGGCACGCTAGTGGGTGCCTTGATTATTGGGGTGTTGAACAATGGATTGAATTTGCTCAACGTGTCGTCGTTTTACCAGCAAGTCATCAAAGGAGCGGTCATTCTTCTTGCGGTGCTGTTAGACCGCCGCAAAGAAGCATGATAGATTTTATTAAAAAAACAAGGGGGAATCGAAATGAGAAAAGCAGTGGGGTTATTGGCGGCGTTATGGCTTGCAGGCGGCGTGTTGGCTGGATGTTCGCTTGACCAGAACAGCGCCTCGAGCGACAAAGGGAAAACGAAACAAGATGGAGAAGTGAAAATCGGTTTGTCCATTTCCACTTTGAACAACCCGTTCTTCGTCACCTTAAAAGAAGGAGCGGAAAAAGCCGCCAAAGACGAAGGGGCGGAATTGATTGTCGTCGATGCCCAAAATGATTCAGCAAAACAAATTAACGATATTGAAGACTTGATCCAGCAAAAGGTCGATGTGCTGTTGGTCAACCCGACGGACTCGAGCGCTGTCACGTCTGCGATTGAATCCGCCAACAGCGCCAACATCCCGGTCATTACCGTCGACCGCAGCGCGGACGGCGGGAAAGTGGTCACCCATATCGCTTCTGACAATGTGGCTGGGGGAAAAATGGCGGCGCAATTTATCGTCGACCACTTGAAAAACGGGGGAAACATTGTGGAATTGGAAGGGATTCCTGGTTCGTCTGCAGCCCGTGAACGGGGGGAAGGATTCCACCAAGTGATCGACAAAGCCGCCAATATGAAAGTCGTCGCCAAACAGGCGGCAGATTTTGACCGGGCCAAAGGATTATCGGTCATGGAAAACATTTTGCAAAGCCATAAAGACATTCAAGCGGTCTTTGCCCATAATGACGAAATGGCCTTAGGGGCGTTGGAGGCCTTGCAGGCGCATGGAATGAACAACGTGATTGTGGTTGGATTCGACGCGACCGATGACGCAGTCAAGGCGGTGAAAGAAGGGAAAATGGCGGCCACCGTCGCGCAAAAACCAGCATTGATTGGCGAAAAGGCGGTGGACGCTGCTATCCGCGTTCACAAAGGGGAGAAAGTGGATCAATTTATCCCCGTTCCGCTCGAGTTGGTTCAAGGGCAATAATATGGGATTTTATCCGTGGTGCTAGTTGAGCTCTGACGCTCAACTAGCACCTGGGTTAATCAAAACAAAACTCTGGCAAAGCAAGCTCTTTGATCACTATGTATCTATTAAATGCCATGATAACGACGAAACGCATTAAGGACGCGATTAAAATCATAAGGGTGCATAATCCCGTAAAATTTCCGAAACCGAACGGTAGATGGAATTTCGTTATACCAGTCATACTGAACATATGATTGTGCCTTTAATCCAACATATTTCCAATAAACAATTGGTATTCGATAAGGGTATCGAGATGTTGGTTTTGATCTTGTGACTTTTAACTTCCCTCCGAAAGAAGTCTCCTACTTCTAAACGTGAAGGTGCGCCAGCACCAGTGAAAGTGGGAGATGAATTTCGGTTGGCGT
>NZ_ATCO01000169.1:0-4913 GCF_000422025.1 Geobacillus sp. WSUCF1
GAAAGTATCTCAAATATTCCTTCGCGCTTTTTTAATAGATGATGGCTTTTAATAACAGTTTGGTGAACCATCCTTAGGTTATTTTTCACTTTTTGAATTAAACTTACTTCCAATAACTCTTGCTTTTTTAGGTGGTGGAATTTTGCTAGACATCCTAAACATTAATCGGTTATATTTGGAAATTTATTCGAGATAGTTATAATAGTTGAAAATTGCTTATCATTTTACACAGAGATATATTCCTTCATGTCATCTAAATAAAATCCTAAGTTTAATATCTCTTCGCTGTACTCTGGAATAGCTAAAACTAATAAATCTTGTGGTCTTGAACATGCTACATAAGCAAAGCGGCTTGCTTCTGTACCTTTCTGTAACCATTGTGTGAAATGTCCACCATCAGATTTTTTAGTTGGTGAAGAAACTACAAGAGCGGCCCTGTAAGTTTCTCCTTTTACTTTATGTATCGTATCTACTTTTACTTTAATTTCGATCTTTTTTTCACCCATTAAAAATTTTTTAGACATAGGAATATCTGACAATCCTTCAGGAGATCTTAATCTTCTGACAATTTTCTCAAATGAGTATTCAACATCTTTAAGTTCATCCCAAATATTCTTAAATTCACTTTTAAGAATATCTTTAACCCAATTTTTCCATATTTGTTTAGAAGTTTCTTTAACTATAAAATCACTTTTACTAGCAATCTTCTCGAGATAAGTTCCAAGTTTTATACGCCAATCTATTGGGTTGTAAGAAAAAGGGGTTGTAATAATTCCTGATTTACCTTTTCCGGCATACGCTAAGTCGATAATGGCTTGACTAAATAATTCTAATGCGACATTTTTGTCTTTAAAATTAGCTGAACTCCAGTGAGTAATAGCGGATGCAATTTTGTATACAATATGATTTTTAGCTTTGTCTAGTTTTGTATCCTTTGGGTAACCTTTAATTTGCCTAATTGTCGAGGATCCTCTAGCAATAATAATCGCATCTTTGACATTTAAATTCCTTTTGTCTAATAAGTTGATAAATGCTTCTTGAAGTTGATATAGATCATTTTTTTTATCATAAACCCAAAGTAAACAAGATTGATTAAGACTTGACCGGGTTCCTATAATTTGTTGCTTTCCACCTAGTTTAGCAACAACATTACAAATTTGCTGGACACTTCTGTGATTAATGGTTAATTGTAAACGTTCCATTTTCCATTCATCTATTTTCTCAATCACTTTTTCCGGATAGACCTTTCTAAATCCGTAAATTGCTTGATCTAAATCACCGATTAAATGAATAGTTACCCCTGCCTGTTTTAATAAACTTAAAATACCAAGCTGAATTTCAGATAAATCCTGACACTCATCAATAAAAATATAGGGAAATCTTTTAGCAATTAAATCAAGAATATCCCCTCTTTGTTGCAAAAGCTTGTAACACCAATATTCTATGTCTGCATAGGTTACAAAACCTTTTTCTGCAAACTGTTTCTTTTTGTTTAATAGAGTACTAATAGTTAAGGGATCATTTTCGATTTTTTTCTTTTCATCACAAACTGTAGGATTTTCATTCATATCAATAGTGTAATCTAGTATAGAAATTTTATTGGTACTAAAATTTTTTAACCATGTACCATGATTACCATCCTGTATTAATTTATGTGAAACATCCCCTTCAGCTCCCTTATACCTAGTTACTACAGAACCAAAAGGGTGGAAAATATAGGAATGGAGCCAACTATCAATCGTACCAACGAAATGAGGATGACTTACATTCAAATTTCCCAAAAAGCGATTAGCACGATTTTTGATTTCTTCCGCAGCATTTTTCGTAAATGAGAGAACAGCTATACCACTTATCTTGGAAATCCAATTTTGAATTTCATATGCTATTTTGATGCCAACCGAATGCGTTTTTCCACTGCCCGGGCAAGCGCTTAAAAAACAATCCCGATTAATTGGATGTAAAATAAAAGTAGCTTGCTCTGGGGAAAGACGTTTTATATCTTCGTTATTTAACACCGAATAAATTAAATCTAATTTATTTATGGGTTTAATTTCCAGAATTTGTTGGTACATTACTTTCACTCCTTTCATTTAGATTGCAAGCCCAAAGAATAGCTTTCTCGATATAATTAGGAACTGTAAATTCTATTTCCTCATTGGCAAGTTTATAAGCTAAGTGTTGAGCAAATAAACCCTTACCGCATAATTTAGGGTTATCTATTCTATCTAATAAGCATTTTGCTATTTTAGCTTTTTCACTATCAGTTTTTCTGATAAATTCCTTTTTATATTTTTCAAAGTCTTCTCTGATAGATCCATCTGTTTCTAAAATTTCAAGGAAGGTATCAACCATTACCAAAAAGTTGTTTCCGCATAGAGCCAAGTCATATTCAAAAGTTTTAGAATTACTGTATAAGCGGCAATATTTGTTATCTTTCAGTATCATCTGTAGTTTTAATGCCGGATTATTACATTCGCACTCATTTCCAACATAAGGAGTGTCACTTTCTTTAGGATCACAATCTGTTATACCTGCACATCTAATTGGTATACCTTTTCCTTGTTCTTCTGCATTCATAAATAGTTGAAAGAATGACTCGAAATAAATACCACCCATATTTATTACGGAAACACTATATTCTTCTAAAGAGTAATCGGATATTTTTTTCTTTGAATTCAAATATTTATGTAATACTCTTTTAGCCAACTCTGGAATAACTAGTCCTTCCGCTATCCCTTCAACAAGAATCACACCTCTAGCAAACAATAAAGTTGATTTAGTAATATCCATCCAACGTTGCAAGAAAAATTTCTGTTTTGGAGTTAATCCTACATTCTTTAATGGAACAATCGTAGGACTGTTATTAAAATCTGTTCTTTTAACAACTAAAATATTATTTAAGTCAACAGAAGAAGCTATTATTGGTGAATGGGTAGTGACAATAACTTGAACACCACTTATTCGAGCTTGTTTTTCTATATATTCAAGTAATTTTGTCTGTAGTTGTGGATGTAAATGTGCCTCGGGTTCCTCTATCAGAAGAATGCGAGTAGATAACTCATTTTCTTCTGTTTGCTCTAATTCCGCTAATACAGTTGCTAAATAAATTAAGTTGTTATATCCAAGACTATTTTCTGATAACTCCCGAAACTCTTCTACACTCACTTCATTATCAAGAAGCGGATAGAATAACAGTTTTAAATTTTCAATGATTCTCTCGAATCGAGTTTCCGAAAAAGAAACGCTAATATCTTGAGCCAATTGTTCTCCCAAAGATTCTATTAGTCGATTTTTAATATTATCCTTTGCTTTTACGATCAGCTCATCTTTTAATAATTCTTTGTTATTTTGTTTAACTATATCTTCTAAACGCTCTCTTGCGTTATTTTTTGACTCCATTTTAGTTATTAAGCGAGCTAAACGTGATCCTCTAACAGCTCTAAGGCGTTGTTCTGCGTCACGCAATGGCGGTAAATATGTGCATTGAATTGAATTATATGTATCCCACTCGAATATACTACTTGAGGAATTACCTCCCCATAATTCCCTCTTATATTGATTTCTAGAATTAGTCTTATTTTGCACTTTTAAATGTAAAGATGCCGAACATAAATCGTTCGGGTTTAACCAAGGTAAATAAGCTAATTGTTCCTTTTCGTTGAGACCCGAGAAGATTAGGTCAATCGTAAAATTAGACCTTATCTCATTCTTAGTATTACCAATTGAGTGCCAAAACTCTTTTTCAGTAATTTTAACATTACCAAACTCGTCTTCATTTAAGATTAATCGTATTGCATCAATAATAGCCGACTTGCCGCTTCCGTTTTCACCCAAGATAACTGTAAGTCCTTCATTTAAAGGTATTTCGGTTTTTTCATTAAAACAACGATATCCTTCTATTACTAATTTAGATATATACATCAAATCTCCCCTTCCCCAATTAAGCTAAAAAGAAGAAGATCAAATGACCTTATTCTTGAATTTTATCATTTTTTGGCGAAAAATGTTACATTTTGTATATTTTTATTATTATCCGTATGAATTGTAAGTTTGAATTGTAAGTTTGAATTGTAAGTTTACTCAGAAATCATTATGTAAATTATAGAATGTGATTATGTGGGTACAATTCTGGGTATAATCCTGTCAAAATAGAAAGGGGAAAAACAAGTAAGTTAAATACGTAAAATGGTTAAATCAATTAAAATGCGTCTTGAAAATACGCGATATTTCAAGGTTTTTCTATTTAAGAAAGTTAATAAAATGAAATAAATTAATTGTGTTAAAGTGCCTCTTGTGCAGATTTTTCTTCGGTGTGTAGTATGTGGGTTCCTAAGTTAAGTCCGTATAATTGTGTAAAAAAGGAATAGAAAAAAGAGCCACGTTGCTTCCCCTTTGGTCAAATAAACAGTGAACCCCAAACATAAGGAGGAATGCAACGCTGGCTCAATATCATATTCCTGTAAATGATGAACTTTTGCACGGGCTATTGCTGAAAGATAAAGGATTGACTAAGCTGCTCGAACAAGTTCTGAATCAAATCCCCGAAGAAGGGTTTAGATTGTCTGACTATTGGCAGTGACAGAAAACAAAAGAACAAGAAGCCCGCTCGATGAATCAAGAGACTCCGGCGATGAAAAGAGTGGGATAACGGCTCACCCCTTTGACGTGTCAAGGAGAACGTGGAATACCAGAGCGAAACGAGGATATGCCTGAAAGCTCCTTGACGCATTGATTCCTTGACAACATGATCGTTTGTCCGGGAAGACGACCGTCAGGGACGTTTACCGGACTCACCTATACTATACGTCAAGTTATCAGGTCCATGTTTTCTATCAAAGGGGAATTTACACAATAATTAGGACTTGACCATTGAAATTGAGAAAGATCACGTTGAAACTCACATTTCGCACCCT
>NZ_ATCO01000170.1:0-24368 GCF_000422025.1 Geobacillus sp. WSUCF1
GGACGTGAAGCAATTAGATCGGATTGTCGAAAAAATGATCGACACCGTTCAACACAGCAAAGACGAAATTTTCCGCATCGGGGAGCAGTCGCGTCAAGAGCACGACCATTTGCTTCGCGAACTCGAGGAGGTGAAGCGGCTGACCGTGCAGGCGATCGAAGAAGCGGATCAGCTGGACAGGAAGGCGCGTCAGGCGCGCCGCCGCCTGTCGGAAGTGAGTCAAAACTTTTCCACCCACTCGGAGCAAGATATTCGCGAGGCGTATGAAGCGGCGCATGAGTTGCATATGAAGCTGACGATGGTGCGCGAGCGGGAGAAACAGTTGCGGCTGCGCCGCGACGAGCTCGAGCGGAGATTGGCGAGCCTTGCGCAAATTATCGAACGCGCCGATTATTTAGTTGGACAAATTACGGTCGTGCTCCACTACTTAAACAGCGATTTCCGCCAGGTCGGCGAGCTTATTGAAGGAGCGAAGCAAAAGCAGGAATTTGGGCTGAAAATCATCGAAGCCCAGGAAGAAGAGCGGCGGCGGCTGTCTCGGGAAATCCATGACGGCCCGGCACAGCTGCTCGCTCACGTCCTTCTTCGGTCTGATTTGGTCGAAAAGGTGATCAAAGAGCGAGGGACAGAGGCGGCGATCGCCGAAATTCGCGATTTTCGCAAAATGGTGCGTTCGGCTTTGTCCGAAGTGCGCCGCATCATTTACGATTTGCGGCCGATGGCGCTTGATGATTTAGGATTGGTTCCGACGCTAAAAAAATACTTGCAAACGACCGAAGAATATAACAAGGGAGTCCACATTTCCTTTGTACATATCGGCGAAGAAATTCGGCTGCCGTCGCGGATGGAGGCGGCCGTGTTTCGGCTTGTCCAAGAATCGGTGCAAAACGCCTTGAAGCATGCCGAAGCGCGCCATATCGACGTCAAAATGGAAGTGACGTGCCACCATCTGCTTGTCAGTGTCAAAGACGATGGCAAAGGATTTGATCCGTCGGTCAAAAAAGAAAATGCGTTCGGCTTGATTGGAATGCGGGAGCGGGTGGAGCTGCTCGGCGGCACGCTCGACATCCGCTCAAAGATTGGCAGCGGAACGACCGTGTTCATTCGCGTTCCGCTCGACCGTTCGACTGACAAAACGAACAAGGAGGAAAGGAAACGATGAAAACACGCATCGCGATTATCGACGATCACCAGCTGTTTCGCGAGGGCATCAAGCGCATTTTGGAATTTGAGGGCGATTTTGAAGTCGTGGCGGAAGGAAGCGACGGAAGCGAAGCGCTTTCGATCGTCGAAACATACCGCCCCGATTTGGTGCTGATGGACATCAACATGCCGGACATCAACGGCGTTGAGGCGACGAAACAGCTGATTGAAGCTTACCCTGATACGAAAGTCGTCGTGCTGTCGATTCATGACGATGAAAACTATGTCATGCGCGCCTTGCAGACGGGAGCGACCGGGTATTTGTTAAAGGAGATGGATGCCGATACGCTCATTGAGGCGGTGAGAATCGTCGCCGAAGGCGGTTCGTACTTGCATCCGAAAGTGACGCACAACTTGATTCGCGAATACCGCCGCTTGACGACAGAAAAAGGCGGCGCAGTGGTTAAGCAGGAGGTGCGCCGTCCGCTTCATTTGCTGACGCGGCGCGAGTGCGAAGTGCTGCAGCTGTTGGCTGACGGCAAAAGCAACCGCGCCATCGGCGAGGCGCTTTACATTAGCGAAAAAACGGTGAAAAACCATGTCAGCAGCATCCTGCAAAAGTTAAACGTCAACGACCGGACGCAAGCCGTTGTGGTTGCGATCAAAAACGGCTGGGTGGAAGTGCGCTAATGGCAATGCCCCTTCGTTTCCGCCTATTGTCGGCGGATTGGATGGGCGTCTGGCGGCTGGTGTTGAGGGGATCGAGGCAGCGATGCTTCGTTGTTGGTGTGTCCGTGGTGAGGACAAGCTGTTTTGTAGTTGGCGGCAAGCGGCTTTGTTTAGGTCCTTGCGGTGCGCTATCCTCCATTTGGATTCGTAGTGGTGGGCGGTTTGTCTTTTTGGTATAATGGAAGAAAATTTGAAATCAGGAAGGAATGGCGTTCGTGAAAACGGCAATTGTCACCGACAGCACGGCCTACTTGCCGAAAGAGGTGCGCGAGAGGTTGGGCATTCGCCTGATTCCGCTCAGCGTCATTTTCGGGAATGAGACGTACCGCGAAGAGATTGATATGACGGCCGATGAATTTTTTGCCAAAATCAAGCAGCATCCGACGTTGCCGACGACGTCCCAACCGTCGGTCGGTGAGTTTGTTGACTTGTTCACCGCCATTCGCGAGGAAGGGTACGACGCTGCCATCAGCATCCACCTCTCAAGCGGCATCAGCGGCACGTACCAAGGGGCGGTCACGGCAGGGACGATGGTGGACGGATTGCGTGTTTACGCATACGACTCGGAAATCAGCTGCATGGCACAAGGGTTTTATGCGATCGAAGCGGCGGAAATGGCGCAGGCGGGGAGGTCTCCTGAGGATATCATCGCTCGCTTGGATGAAATGAAACAAACGCTGCGCGCCTACTTTATGGTCGATGACTTGGCCCATCTGCAGCGGGGCGGACGGCTGACCGGGGCGCAGGCGTTCATCGGCGGCCTCTTGCAAATCAAGCCGCTTCTTCGCTTTGAAAACAAAGTGATCGTGCCGTTTGAAAAAATCCGCACGCGCAAAAAAGCGATCCACCGCATCGAAGAGCTGTTCGCCGAAGATGCGGAAAAGGGTGTGCCGCTCAAAGCCGCCATCATCCACGCCAACCAGCCCGATGAAGCGCACCGCTGGCGCGATGAGCTGTCCGCCCGCTATCCGCACGTCGAATTTTCGATCAGCTATTTTGGCCCCGTCATCGCCACGCACGTCGGCGAAGGCGCGCTCGGGTTGACGTGGTATCAGCCTTAAGCCGAGGCCGCAAAGCGCCGTCTCGAGGCTCTACAGCCAAGCGCAAGGCGGAACGGTGCGCTCCGCCTTGCACGGCGGCGGATTCTCGTTTCCGCTGTATGGTCGATCAAGATGTTTCCGTCTTCCCGTTTGGCGTTCATGGGACGAAATGATCCGAATGAGTTTTGGGCCATGTTGATGCTATTCATAGTGGATGCTATTTCATATAATGTTTTTATCGATTTCCTCATCCAACTTCAATGCGCTTGCCATTCTCCTTCGGCGGTATTCTCCATAACTGCCCGCAGTTGACGAATTCATCTGTGACAAACATAAGAGCGAGAAAACCTATTCCCTTTAGGTGTGGGGAATGTCAAATTCGTCAGCTGCATCGTCTTCTTCTCCTCTCTCCACTTTATGAAACGGGCGGAGATGTGGGGCTGGCCAAACTTGTCGAACCGTTTTCCTTTCCTGAAAAATTTGTCGCTATTTCCCTGGGAATGTTGTCGAAACACGTTATTGATCGGCTCCATGACTCTCCTGTGAATCTTCGCTGGCGTCATGTTTCGCCGCATCCATTTCTTTCGAAGGCCGATATGTCGTGAAAAAGACGGTCAAACCACATCCTTATTCCATTTGGAAAGGCCTTTTCATCTCCACTTTCTTTTCTAGCGGAATGTTGCTGTTTTGCGCATGACGCCCATTTTTCACCATCTTTCTAACTTTTTACGAAAAAGAACGCCGTCGATCGCTCTTCCTGTACCTTTATGCGCTTCAAGCCTCTCAACTTGGGGAGAGAGGGTTTTTGCCGCGTCATCTGCTCTTCTTGCCTCTCAGCTGGGGAACGTGCTTTTCATACGTTCAAAAGGAGTGATGCTTCTTGTGCATCCAACAACCATCTTGTGTTCCACACCTCGTTTCATGGTTGAACGGCCAGCGCCTCCCACGCGAACAACTGCCGTTTTCTGATGAAGAAATCAAAGCCGCGGTGCAAGCCGGTTGGGTTCACGAACATCCCGGCCTCATCAAAACATCAAGCGGCTGGCGCTGTGTGCGCTGCGGGAATGAAGATGCGCGTCTTTTTGCATCGTTTCCATGCGCCCGCTGCGGATCGGATTGCGCGTATTGCCGCAAGTGTCTCGTGATGGGGCGCATCAGCTCCTGCACTCACCTTGTGCACGTGACGATGCCGCTTCCGTCCGAGCGGCACGAGGCGCCGCTTGTTTGGGATGGGACGCTGTCCGCCGCTCAGGAGGATGCCGCTATGGCTGTCAAACAGGCCGTGCTCGATCGAAGCGAACTGCTCGTTTGGGCCGTATGCGGCGCAGGGAAAACCGAGATTTTGTTTCCCGCCATCGCCGCCGCGCTCGAGAAGGGCTGGCGCGTTGGCCTCGCCACGCCACGGACCGATGTTGTCCGCGAGCTTGCTCCCCGCTTTCGCCAAGCGTTCCCGCGCGTTCCGCTCGCTGTTTGGCACGGCGGAAGCGAAGAGCGCGGGCGGATCGCTTCCTTGGTCCTCTCAACCACCCACCAGTTGCTGCGGGCTTACCGCGTCTTTGACGTTATGATCGTGGATGAAGTCGATGCCTTTCCATATTCTGTTGAGCCGATGCTCGAATACGCCGTCAGTCAAGCGCGGAAAGAACAGTCGAGCCTCATTTATTTAACCGCCACCCCATCGCGTGCTTGGCAGCTTGACATCACAAGAGGCAAACGGAAAGCTGTGGTCATCCCCGCCCGCTACCACGGCCGTCCGCTTCCCGTCCCCGTGTTCGAATGGTGCGGCAATTGGCGCAAACGGTTAGAGCGCGGCCGCTTGCCCGAAAACGTCCTTGCGTGGGTTCTCCATCGTTTGGCGCAGGGAAAACAAGCGTTTTTGTTCGTTCCCCATATCGATGAGCTTGAAGCTGTCACCCGCCTCTTGCAGCGCGTCGATCCCCGCATCGTCGGCGTTCATGCCGAAGCCCCAGACAGAGCCGAGCACGTTCAGGCATTTCGCGATGGGCGCGTGCCGCTGCTCGTCACAACGACGATCCTTGAACGGGGAGTGACGGTGCCGAACATCGATGTCGCCGTTCTCGGTGCCGAAGACCGCATCTTCACGGAAAGCGCTCTCGTGCAAATCGCCGGCCGCGTGGGCCGCCACGCCGCGTTTCCGGATGGCGATGTCCGCTTTTTCCATCACGGAAAAACGAATGAGATGGTGCGGGCGCGCCGCCACATTGTCCGCATGAATGAGACAGCAAAGAAAAGGGGGTTGCTGCATCGATGAACTGCCTCCTTTGCCATTCTCCGTACAACCCGATCGCGAGCTGGCGCCAGCTTCTTTTCCTCGAAGACCTTGACGTCCTTTGCCCACGCTGCCGCGGGTCGTTCAAACTCATTGACGGCCGCCTTTGCGAGATGTGCGGCCGCCCGCTCGAGGAAGCCAAGCCATCGCTGTGCGCCGACTGTCTCCGGTGGCAGGAAGATGAACAATGGGGGAGGGCGCTCGTGAAAAACCGATCTGTGTATATATACAACGACTGGATGAAAGACGTCGTCGCCTTATGGAAATTCCGCGGCGACTATGTCATCGTCGAGGCATTCCGCCGTCCGTTTTCCCAAGCGTTTCGCCGACATTTCGGCCGCGATTGGCACATCGTCCCAATCCCGCTGAGCCCCGAACGGCTGTATGAGCGCGGCTTCAACCAAGCGGAAGCGCTCGCCCGCCTGCTTCCGTTTCCGTGTTTCCCTTGGCTTTCTCGCAAGCATTCCGAAAAACAATCGAAAAAATCGCGCCGTGAGCGGCTCGAGACCGACAACCCGTTTTTTCCCTCCGGACATCCGCCGATTGACGGAAAACGAATCGTTCTCATCGATGACATTTACACGACGGGCATCACCGTCCGCCACGCGGCCCTTGTTTTGCTTGAAGCGGGGGCGGCCGAGGTGGGGGCGTTGACGCTCATTCGCGCGTAACAGTGTAAACATTGGAAGCTACGTGCCGATATAAACAGTAGGAGAACAAAGAGCGAGGAAGAATAATGATGCGTATTCGTCACGATCAACTATCCAATGAGGTCGCCGCACCGGCTGTTTCATTGCAGCCGGGGAGCGTGCAGATGGCGGTAATGAAAGAAAGGTTCAACGATCAAGAGGCCGTGGTCGCCATCGGCCAACAGGATGTACGCGTCCACTTTGTGGATGGCGTCCCAAGCGACCGTTCGTTTATGGTGCGGCTTGTGAAGCAAGAAGGTGGAACTTGGATGGCGCAAGCGGTGCCACTATCGTCTATAGGGCGGTTTCTGCCATCTTCGTTGGACGATGGAATCGATTCATGGCTGTCGGCCCGTGGCATTCGCCTGACCGAAAAGGAAAAAGAAGCCGTTCGTCGTTTTTGGGAGACGGAAGGCGGCTCGATAAAGAAAAAACAGGAAACCGTCGCTGCTTTGGCGGCGAAACAGCTCGAGGTGACCGAGACGCATTTGCGCCTAGCGCATGAAGCGCTCCATGGCCCGCCGCTCGGAGACCTGTTGGCGCCGTTGTTGACGAAAACGGAACCGGAAGAAACCCATGAAGCAAAAGCGGCGCCTGTTCGTGAACAAACGGAGCGATTGGAAGGTTCGCGCGCGTATGCGGTTGCATCGGAGCTGGTTCTTCCGACGGCAGAGGCCCGGACGTTTGCCGTGACGGTAGTGACGGAAAAAATGGTGCAACTCGTGCACGATTTTCGTGTTTGGCAGCGTGATATGGTCCGTCAGCTCGAACAATTTGCGCATGCCGCTGCCCAACAGTCGACAGAGCGAGCCGCGCCGCTTGTTGAGTCGCTCATTCATTCACTCGACCGCATGCTGTTGCACGGGGAATGGTTGTTGTTTACTGACATGAAAACGGAAACGAAGTTGCTTGAGGCGGGGGCGAAATTGGCAGAAGCGAAACGCGGCCTTGCTGAAGGAAAGACGGACGAAGCGGCCAAGACGGTGCGTGAAGTGAAAGCGTTGTTGGAGTCGCTCCGCTTTCAGCCATCTGAACAAAAAGTACAGCGGTTTTTCATGGAATCGGAAGCGTGGCAGGGCACGAAGCCGCACGAGCAGCTGTCGCGCCTTCTGAAACATGTGGACCAAGCGCCCAACGATGGCGCATTATCGGCGAGAGGAGTCTTTGAATCGCTGCGCCGCCTCGGCTTTTTCCATGAACAAGAGACCGCCCGTGCGCTCTTGAGCGGAGAGCGATTACAGCCGGTCGAGAATTTGAAGGCGATGCTGCTGTCATGGGTTGAGGAAGGAACGGCTCCTGCGCAGGCGGAACGGCTGCTCATGAATCTTACCGGCCAACAGTTGCTCAACAAATTTACTGTTGACAGCCACACCCAAACTATGTTGTACCAGTGGCCACTCTCGCTTCATGGTGAGATGGCGACCGTACATGTGCACGTCAACGCTCGCAGCGGTGACGGACAGCTTGACTGGCAAAACTGCCGCCTCTACTTTTTGTTGGACACGAATCAAGGCAAAGTCGGCATTTCCTTGCAGTCGGTCGAACGGCAGCTGTCCGTGACGGTGGAAACAGAACACGAGCGGTTGGCGGCGGTGTTGCAGTCATGTGCGGCGACAGTCAAAGACCATTTGGAACAGATCGGTTATCGGGTGCAACGCCTCACTTTCCAACCGATGAACACCCAAGACCAAGAGCGGGCGGCGACAGACAGAGTGAAGACGGAAAACGAAACGAGCCAGTGGGAGTGGACGATATGAACAGACACCGTTACGCCCCTGCTTTCAAATCATATGAGCAACATCTTGGCCGACAGCCGCGACAGCTCGCTGATGAGGTGGCCGACAAGGCGGGGCGGGCGGGCATTCCGCTGCCCCATGACCGGGAGTTGCTGAGACAGCTGGTCGATCCGGTGCCGCGCGTCCCGCCGCAGCTTTACGCGGTGATCGGGGAAGTTTTAAAATGGATTCAGAAGCTTGATGAACAAGGCGGTAGGAGCGAAGAAGATGGAGATCAATAAAATTGCCAACACCCCATCGGTTCCAATCGGCAAAAAAGCGGCGGCTTCTTTTTCGCCATCCGTGTCATTTGCCGAGCTGACCGCCAAGGAGCAGGAAAAGCTGCGAAACGAGCGGCTGAGGCAGCTGGCGGATGAAATCGAACAGCAAGGAAAAAAACTGGCCAAGTTGCGGACGGTTGACGATTTGCGGCGGTATAAACAGCTCGTCAGACAATTGCTCGATGAAGCGGTGAACCATGGCTTGAAACTGACGGAGCAGTATGGGTTCCATTGGAGCGGCCGTTCCCGCGTCTATCATATCGTCAAAACGATCGACCAAAAGCTGCTGGACGTCACAAACGCGGTGCTCGAGCAAGAACGGCCGAGGATTGATTTGCTGCAGACGTTGGGGGAAATTCAAGGGTTGATCGTCAATTTGTATACGTAATGGGCACATTGGGAGGGGAGAATGATGAACTTAGAAAATTGCCCGGTTTGCGGCCGTCTGTTTGTCCGCTCGCCGTTTCGCGATATTTGCCCGTCTTGTCATGAAGAAGAAGAACGGCAATTTCAAACCGTGGTCCAATTTTTGCGGCGCCGGGAAAACCGGTTGGCGACGATGGAGCAAATTGTCGATGCGACAGGGGTGCCTGAGACGCTGCTGGTCAAATTCATCAAAAGCGGCCGCTTAACGTTGGCGCAGCTGCCGAATTTAGGATATCCGTGCGACCGTTGCGGCAAGCTGATCCGCGAAGGCAGAATGTGCGCTGACTGTTCAAAAGATTTGCAAAGGCAGCTGGAAATGGCGAAAAAAGAAGAAGAACAGAAGAAAAAACAAGTGTTTCGCACGTATTACACCGACAAAGAGCGAAATGGCCGCTAAACAAATGAACGGATTGACCGATAATAGTAGTAAGACAACAACGGGCGGAACGGATAGGAGGAATCGCAGTGAGAATCGATCACCGGTTTTTGATTGGCGTTCATCCCTACCGTCAGTACTCGGGCATCCCACAAGGAAAAACAGGGCAACCCGGGCGGCGGGATCGCGTCGAAATTTCTGAGGAGGCAAAAGAGCTGCAGCAACGCTCTACTTGGGCCGCCGAGCGGGAAGAGAAAGTGCGCCGGTTGAAGGAACAAATCGACAACAGAACGTATGAGATCGATGCCCGCGCCATTGCGGAGAAACTATACAAGTTCTATAAGGGCGATGGCCAATGAACACAAGGTAGAAAATCGCCGAACCGATGATGAACAGCGTGCGCCAGCGCTGCAGCTGATGGCGCTCCTTGACCGGCACTTGACGCTGCACCGGCATTTGCTTCAATTGGCCTATCAAAAAACGGACGTATTAAAACGAGGCGATATGGACGGATTAATGCAGCTGATCCAAAAAGAACAAACTGCTATCGCCGCCATCCAGCAGCTCGAGCGCGAGCGGGCACAGCTCGTTGCCGCATGGTCTGACGATGAGAATCCGCCATCATTAGCCGATTGCCTGCCGAAAATAGGCGGGGAGGAGCGGCAAAAAGCCGAACAGTTGGCTAGCGAGTTGCTCGACGTGATCAACGAGCTCCAGGCAGTCAACGAGCTGAATGGGCAGCTCATCCGCCAGTCGCTGCAATGGGTGACGCTGATGTTGGACCAATTGATGCCGCAGCCGCCCAACGTGAACTATACCGCGCCAAACCAATCAACGAGACAATATGGACATGGACGAAGCCGTTCACTCTTTGATTCCAAAGCATAGCAGCACAAGTCACCGACGGAAAATAAGGAGAGATCGATCCATCCAACAGCCGTCAAAACGAAACAGAGCCGCTAGGCAGAAAACAGCGGACAATCATTAGAAGATGAAAAGGAGGGGCACGATGGGATCGACGTTTCACGGGCTTGAAGTCGCCAAGCGCGGCATGGCCGTGCAGCAAATGGCGCTATACACGACCAGCCATAACATTGCCAACGCCAATACGCTCGGCTATTCCCGTCAGCGTGTCAATTTTGTCCAAAGCGAGCCGTACCCGCCGGCGTCCCTCAACCGCCCGCAAATTCCGGGACAGATGGGGACGGGGGTCGAGGCGGGGTCGATTGAGCGGGTGCGCGACCGCTTTTTTGACTGGCAATACCGCGGCGAGAACAACAAGCTCGGCTATTGGCAAGCCCAAGCCGATGCGTTAAAAAAAATGGAGGACATTATGAACGAACCGTCCGACAGCGGTTTATCCAAAACCATGGATCAATTTTGGCAGGCGCTCCAGGATTTAAGTGCAAACCCAGAAAATACAGGGGCCCGCTCGGTCGTGCGCCAGCGCGGACTGGCGGTGGTCGAGACGTTTCATTATTTGGCCGATTCGTTAACCTCTATTCAAAACGATCTCGCCAATGAAATTCAAGTGACCGTCAAATCGATCAACTCGATCGCGGAACAGCTGTATAAAATCAACCAACAAATCGCCGAAGTCGAACCGCACGGCTACTTGCCGAACGATTTGTACGATGAGCGCGACCGACTGCTCGATGAACTGTCTGCGCTCGTCAAAATCGAAGTCGAGCCGAAGCCAAGCGGCGGCAATGCGCTGAAAACGGCGGAGGGGTCTTATGATGTATATATTTTTGATGGCAACGGCCAGCGTCAGCTGCTGGTCAATGGCAACCAAGGATACCAGACGCTGTCCGTATCGCCGAGCGCCAGCTCCTCCCCGGAGATGCCGACCGGTCCGCTTACCGGACTTTCGCTTGGAGGCTCTTCCATCCCGTTTGTCGCCTCCGGCAAGTTGAAAGGGTTGATCGAGGCCTACGGATATGATGACGGAAGCGGTGTCAAAGGCATTTATCCCGATATGTTGAAAAAGCTCGATACGCTCGCGTATTCGTTCGCCAAACGGTTTAACGAAGTGCACCAAACAGGGTATACGCTCAGCCCGAGCAACCTGGGAGGGCTGTTTTTCAGCGATTTGACGCAAGTGGACGGGGCAGCGAAAGCGATCCAATTGTCATCCAATATTGATGATTTAAACAATATCGCCGCTTCATCAGCGCCGAACGAACCGGGGAACGGCTTAAACGCCATTCGTCTCGCCAATGTCAAAAACAGCAATTTTGCCAACCTGCAAGATCCGGCGCCGTCGGTCTCGTATCCGATCACAGCGGGCACGCTGCAGGCGTATTACGAAAGCATGATCGGCCAGCTGGCGGTCGACACCCAACAGGCGAACCGCCTCGTCAACAACTCCGAAGTGCTCCGCCAGTCGGTGGAGGAAAGGCGGCAGTCCGTCAGCGGGGTGTCGCTCGATGAAGAAATGACGAACATGATTCGGTTTCAGCACGCCTACAACGCGGCGGCGCGCACGATTACAACGATTGATGAAATGCTCGATAAAATCATTAACGGCATGGGAATTGTCGGAAGGTAGGTGAGCGATGATGCGCGTCACGCAATCGATGTTGACGCAAAATATGCTGCGCAACTTGAGCCAAAGCTATGAACGGCTCGGCAAAATTCAAGACCAGCTGTCCACCGGCAAAAAAATTGCCCGCCCGTCTGACGACCCGGTCGTGGCCATCAAAGGGATGGCGTACCGGACGAACTTAACTGAGGTGGAACAGTTTAAACGCAATTTCTCCGAAGCCCATAACTGGATCGATGCGTCCGACTCGGCGCTTAACGAAGCGACGCAAGTGCTCCAGCGCATTCGCGAGCTCGTCGTCCAGGCAAGCAACGATACGTATGAGCAATCGCAGCGTGAGCATATCGCGAAAGAGATCGATGAGCTAAAAAACCATTTAGTGTCCATTGCCAACACACAAATTGCGGGCAAATACATTTTCAATGGCACGGATACCCTTCGACCGCCGGTCAACTTGGACGACCCAGTGAACAAAGTGTCGACGAACACAGAACAAGTGAAAATCGAGCTGTTAAAAGGCATCCAGCTCCCGGTCAACGTCAATCCGACGCGCGTCTTTACGTACAGCGCGACTCCAGGACAAGGGCTGTTCAGCGATTTAGAAGCGCTTGTGAATGACTTGGAAGCTGGCAAGAGCGGCCAAGAGCTGAACGGTTATTTATCCTATATTGACAAGCACATCGACAACGTCTTGGCCGAGCGTGCCGAGCTTGGCGCGCGAAGCAACCGCCTTGAGCTGATGGAAGCGCGTGTCGATGAACAGGAAGTGATCGCCCAACAAATTTTGTCGGACAATGAAGACGCCGATATCGAACGGGTCATTACCGATTTGAAAACACAGGAAAGTGTGCACCGCGCCGCCCTTGGCGTCGGCGCCCGCATCATTCAGCCGACGCTGCTCGACTTTTTGCGCTAAGCGGATAAGGGGGAGATGACGATGCAGCTGCCGCAGATCCGCTTGCAGTCAACGATGGCGAAAATCGCCATCGAAACCGTTCCGGCGAAACTAGAAATCCAACAGCCGCCTGCCGAGTTGGAAATCGAGCAATCTCCGGCCCGACTCACGATCCGTACGACGCCGTCCAAGCTAACGATCGATCAGACAAAAGCGTGGGAAGACATGAACTTAGAACATATCTTCCGCCGCATCGAAAAGTTTGCTGAACAAGGATACAACGATTGGCTTGACGGGCTGGCCCGCGTCTCTCGCCAAGGCGACGAGCTCATGCGCATTGAGGACGGCGGCAACCCGATCGCCGAGCAGGCGAAAGAAAACAGCGAAACTCCGATGTACGAATTCAACATCGGCTGGGTGCCGTCCCCGTTCAGCGTTCACATATCCTATACTCCGGCGGATGTGGATATTCGCTTTGAGGCACGCAAACCGGTCATCCGCGCCCGCACGCATCCACCGGTCATTCGCTACATGCCGGGCGAGGTGGCGATCCGCCTCGCCCAGCGCCCGTCGCTTCACATTGACGTCGTCATTTGAGGAAACAGGAGGGACGATTCATGAATATCGACACCAAATACCACGGAACCGTGGCGGTGAAGGAAGAAGACATTATCCATTTCCCACATGGCTTGCCCGGATTCGCCGACGAAAAGCGGTTCGTCCTTCTTCCGCTCGCCGACACGCCGTTTGTCATCTTGCAGTCGGTCGAGACCCCTGCGCTCGGGTTTGTGCTGATTGAGCCGTTTTCGTACTTTCCAACATACGAATTTGAACTGGATGAAGCGACGGTCGAACAACTTAACATCGAAAGCGAACGCGACGTCGCGGTGTACGTGATCCTCACCGTCGCCGACCCGTTTCACGAGACGACGGCGAACTTGCAGGCACCCGTGTCATTAACGTCCATAAGCGCCTCGGCAAGCAAGTGATCTTAACGAACCCCCCGTACAAAACGAAACATCGCCTCTTCCCGGAAAAAGTGGCGACGTAAAGGAGGCGGCTTATGCTTGTTCTAACGCGCAAACTGAAAGAAGCCATCCAAATCGGCGATGACATCGAAATCACCGTCCTCGCCATTCAAGGCGACCAAGTGAAACTCGGCATCAACGCGCCCAAGCATATCGACATCCACCGCAAAGAAGTGTATCTTGCCATCCAAGCCGAAAACAGCGCCGCCTCCGAAGCGCCCGAAGCGTCGCTCACCGCACTGACCGCCAAGCTGAAACAGTGGAAACAACCATAACCCGAAGCGCCCAAGCGGCGCTTTTTTTGTCACCATCGACAAAAAATTTAAATTTCCCTATTAAACTTCCAAAAAACGCGCCGATATAAAAAGTGAGCGCGGCTTGCGGCGAAAGGCGGCCGACTTTCGCCCTAGCCCCGCCGTTCCACAAGGACGTGGAAAAAATCATTTCAGGGAGGAAGAGAACATGAGAATCAACCACAACATCGCGGCGTTGAATACGTATCGGCAGTTGACGTTCAACAACACGCAGGCGGCAAAAAACATTGAAAAGCTATCTTCTGGTCTTCGTATCAATCGCGCTGGTGACGATGCGGCAGGCCTTGCGATCTCCGAAAAAATGAGAGGCCAAATTCGCGGACTAGAAATGGCTGCGAAGAACTCGCAAGACGCGATCTCGTTGATCCAAACAGCGGAAGGAGCTTTAAATGAAACACATGCTATCCTTCAACGTATGCGCGAGTTAGCGGTACAAGGAGCGAACGATACGAACACAACGATTGACCGCGATCAAATCCAAAAAGAGTTGAATCAGTTAATTTCAGAAATTGACCGTATTTCAAATACCACACAATTCAACACGAAAAACTTGCTTGATGGTTCGTTGAACGCAACCTTCCAAGTGGGCGCCAATAGCGGTCAAATTATTAACTTGACGATTGCAACAATGAACTCAACTTCGTTAACAGTTGATGCAGCTAATATTTCGGTTGCTGACAACTCTCTAGCTAGTTCATCGATTGCTAACATTGATGCTGCGATCAATGCTGTATCGCAAGAGCGCTCAAAACTTGGTGCATTACAAAACCGTTTAGAGTACACAATTAACAACTTATCTACTTCTGCGGAAAACTTAACAGCCGCAGAATCCCGTATCCGCGACGTCGATTATGCCTTAGCCGCGTAAACGGCGACAGGCACAGTCGTCCTGGCTGGAAACGGCTAGGATCACCACCGGGTGAATTGCTGGGAAGCCCTAAGAGCCTTTGGCGCCACAACGGAGCTGGAAACGGCAGACGTGACGGCGGAAAAAGCCAAAGGATTGGGCAATCAGCAGCCAAGCTCCTGTCCCGAAAGGTGGAGAAGGTTCAACGACTAGGGCATACCGCCTACGGCTTGTGCTATGGCGATGAAGCCCGTAGGGTGGAGAGGATTTCCATCGTCCTCGTTCATCCGAAGCGCCCGGCCCCTACCAGGTGAAGCTGAGGGTGAAGATGTAGTCTTGTCCCGTACCGAAAGGGCGGGTGGCACGATGGCCAAAGAAATGATGGAATTCACGAAAAACAATATCTTAATGCAAGCTGCACAAGCGATGCTCGCTCAGGCGAATCAGCAGCCGCAAGGAGTATTGCAATTGCTTCGCTAATGAAGCGTCAAGAGGCCTTAGGCTATCTAAGGTCTCTTTTTTATAAGTGTATTGAACCGCTCTAACTTATTGTTTATCCTTTATCCTTCACAACCGCTGACCTCCAGCCGATATAAAAAGTGGATTATTGAAACTTATTGGAGAAGGAAGAGCAGGATGAAACCATTTGTATCGTTATGTATGATCGTTAAAGACGAAGAAAAAGTGTTGCAACGTTGTTTAGATTCTGTATACGGCATTGTGGATGAAATTATCATTGTTGACACAGGCTCGACGGATTCAACAAAACAGATTGCACTCAAATATACAAATAAAGTATATGATTTTGAATGGACAAACAGCTTTGCTGAGGCCCGCAACTTCGCCCAGCAACAAGCGACAGGGGAATGGATTCTCGTATTAGATGCAGACGAATATGTCGAACGAGCAAATTTACAAGCAATGATTGATGTATTAAAGCAAACAGACGAAAGCGTTGAAGCCTATGATGTTGTCATCTACAACTTCATGGGAGTGTATGGTGAGCGTATTCTTCAACATCGTCATACAAGAATCTATCGTAATTGTCCACATTTACGATATGATCGTGCCATTCATGAACAGTTGCAGAGAGTAAATGGAGAATATGTCCAGGCTAAACAAGGGATTTTAACTGTTTATCATACAGGCTACATGCATCAAGCAGTGGTAGAAAAGAAAAAACACGATCGAAATGCTCCGCTTATTGAGCGTGAAATTCAAGCAGGAGAGAGTGTTGCTTTTGACTATTTCAATTTAGGAAACGAGTATCTTTCCAAAGGTGAAATAGAGAAGGCGCTGGAATCATTTGTTAAAGCATATCAAGAGAAAAAAGATATTCGTCTAAGCTGGGTATCATATTGTCTTGTGCAAATCATTTTATGTTTGAAGTATTTAAAGAGATTTGAAGATGCTTTGCGGGTAATCACGGATGCAGAAACTCTATATAGTGAAACCGCCGATTTTCCATTTTTGCGGGGGGAAATTTACTACTTGCAACATCGTTATGATGATGCGGCAAAGCAGCTAGAATATTTGCTTGAAAATAAAAGTAAATATCCTTATACGATTAAAACGTTTGAATATGTCGAATATGATCCGCATATGTTGCTCGGTCATATCTACAGACACAAAGGAAATTTACAAAAAGCAATGTATCACTACTCTAGTGCATTATCTTTCAATCGCAAAAGTTATGAAGCATTGTATCACGTGTTACAGCTATTAGCGCGTGCTCATCATCAGGAAGAAATGATTCAATTTATCGAAGATAAACAATTAGCGAACGATGAGCTAGCTATTTCTTTGATTTTGCGCATTGCTTCCGTTTTACATTTAGAAAAGGTGATACAATGGTATGCTTTGAAACTAAGCGATGAAACGGCTCGACGTGGTTTCCAAATAAAAGTAAATATATTACAAAAAAATTATGAAAGAGCGTTACAACAAATATTGAAAAGTTCTGTGTCTAACTTGCAAACATACATTCGAACAGGCAGTTTGGACTCGTACGATCTATTAGTGACGGCGTTCAAAACGAATCAACTCGATGTCGTTCGCCTCTTGCTTCATCTTGTTTCTGAGCAAAAAGAAAAAGAGTTTTTATTGTTCATGATGAATGAATATAAGGAAGCATCTGAACCGATGTTTTATTTGCTTTTACTTGAGCGGACGATTCAGTTGAAAGAGTATGAGCTATTTGAACAATTTTTTGCTTTAAGTGATAAATTTCCTGCGAGTGTTCATATTCAAATTGGTCATTTGCTCCATCGTTATGAATTTATGGACGTGGCACTTCAATTGTATCGTTCAGTTGAGAATATGAGCGCTTGGGATGCAGAGTCATTCGTGAATGTGATCGAAGCGCTAGCAGTAAAAAATGAAACGATAGAAGCGGTGCAATATGGACTGTTGGCTATCAGTTTCGGTCATCGTGATTTTCGTTTGTACAAATATGTGATTGAGCTGATGAACATATGTGGAATAAGTGAAGAGAGAAAGAAGGTCGTTCAACAAGCTAAACGTATATATCCAGACAGTGAATGGTTAAAGGAGAAAGAAAAATAAAAGGGAGAGCACGATGAAGACAAGTATCGTTATATTAACTCACAATAAGCTAGATTATACAAAACAATGTATTGAAAGCATTCGCCAATATACGAGATCAGGCACATATGAGATTATCGTAGTTGACAACCATTCTACCGATGGAACAGTGGAGTGGTTAAAGAAACAAGCAGACACCCGAACGATTTTTAATGATGAAAACGTTGGTTTTCCGAAAGGATGCAACCAAGGAATACAAATTGCAACAGGGGAAAACATTCTTTTACTAAATAACGATGTAGTCGTTACAAAGCACTGGCTTGATCATTTGTTAGCTTGCTTATATAGCGCTGACGATATTGGAGCGGTCGGACCGGTTACAAATTCTGCAGCTTACTATTCAACGATTCCTGTAAGTTATACATCGATCGATGAAATGCATGTGTTCGCTTCTCAACATAATGTTTTGGATCCGAATAAATGGGAAGAAAGATTAAAACTAATTGGCTTCTGTATGCTAATTAAAAAAGAAGCGATTGATAAAGTAGGGCTGTTGGATGAGCGGTTTACTCCAGGAAATTTTGAGGACGACGATTACTCTGTTCGTTTGAGACAAGCTGGTTATCGTTTAATGCTATGCAAAGATACGTTTATCCATCATTACGGTAGCGTATCATGGAAAGACGATGGTAGCGGTTATTCGAAGTTGTTGCGGGATAATCAAAAAAAGTTCGAAGAAAAATGGAACGTTGATGTTGAGGCGTATAACATTGAACGAGAGATGATTGATCGAATCGAGGTAGATCGTCAATCTCATGTTAGTGTGTTGCACATTGGTTGCGGTGCTGGGGCGACGTTGTTGAAAATCAAACATGAGTATCCATATGCAACGTTGTACGGCATAGAACAAAATGCATTTGCCATGAAGGAAGCGCAACGGTATGCATACGTAGCGAATGACTTAAAAGACGATAAGATAAAAAACCAAATGTTTGATCTTATTTTGTACAGCGATCGCGCGTTTGAGTTGAATGATCATTTCCTTCGTTTTGTCGTTGACCATTTAAAACCAAATGGGCAGTTTTTTGCTCATGTCCAAAATGCGGGGCACTTTCGCGTAATTGAAGAACTGATTGCTGGGCGTAATCCGTTTGCTCGTACGAGGTTGTACAGTCTAGGTCAATTGGATGATTTGTTTAAACGATATCCGCTATCGATATCTGTTACAGGTTTGATGCTCTCAGAGACTGACAACCAACATCGGTTCGTCAACCATTTGAAAGTACTTTACGGAGAAGCTGTTCAGTCTTTGCTTATGCCACAATCGTTTGTTGTACGGGCCTATAAACAAAATGAGAATATGCGAAAACTAATTGAAGCTTTCGTATCCAAAGAAGATTGTCATCAAGTCTTAGAAAAATTAAATCATTTTCCCATTACCGGAGTTATTGACATGATAAAGAAAATGGATGAAGCAACCAAGCTGCTGAATGAACTTGCGATTGAAAATTTTGCGCGAGGGAATCATGAGCATGTTTTACCATATTTGCAGGCGGCGTTTGAGTTATGTCAAGATGATACAGATACATTATATAATTTAGCATTTGTGTTAAACTCTTATGGCGAGAAAGAGCTAGCAAATCGTTATTTGTCGTTCATTCGTCAACCAGACGATGAGGTGAAGAAACTATTTGAAGAAATTAATGAACACTCATTGAAAAAGGCGCAAGAACTGACATTTTTGTTGCGTCGCCTTGAGTTTGATGTCGATATTGACGAAACAAAGCAGGCACTTGTTGAGAAAATCGCTTGTGGTGAGATTGATGAACCGCTTATTAAGGAAATTATTGATACAAGCATGATCCATAAAGTAAAAGTGCTTCAGGCTATTGCGATTGCATGCTTTGAACAAGGATTGCACGAACATGTATTACCGTATTTACAACTTGCGTATGAACAAGAGCCGACAAACGTAGATACGTTATACAATTTAGGCTATGTGCTTATTACTTATGGAGAGCATGCGTTAGCAGAGACATTTTTACAAAAAATTCAACAACCAGATGAACAAGTGCTACAACTGTTGAAGATCGCAAGAGGAGAGTTTTGACTATGAACGACAAAAAAATCGCTTTTATTTATTGCGTCAACAATCGGGAATTATATGAGGAATCTGTCCGTTACGTAAGGTCGCTTTACGTACCAGAAGGATACAAAATCGAAATTATAACAATAGAAGGGGCAAAAAGCATTACTTCTGGATATAACGAAGCGATGAAAAAAACAGATGCAAAGTATAAAGTGTATTTGCATCAAGATGCGTTTATTGTGAATAAAAATTTCTTATATGATATTATTGCTCTCTTTGAAAAGTATCCTAAATTAGGGATGATTGGAGTAGTTGGAGCTAAAACAATTCCGAAAAGCGGTGTTTGGTGGGAGAGCACTCAACGATTTGGAAAGGTTTATGACAGTCATACTGGAGAAATGAAGTTATTAAGTTTTAAGGAAACAGAACTAGAATATGAACCCGTGCAAGCTATCGACGGGTTAATAATGATTACTCAATACGATATTCCGTGGCGAGAAGATTTGTTTACTGGTTGGCATTTTTATGATCTTTCCCAGTGTCAAGAATTTTTATTAGCCGATTATGATGTAGGAGTTGTGCGCCAAAACGAGCCGTGGTGTGTTCATGACTGCGGTATAGCGAGTGCGGAAAACGGATTTGATAATGATCGAAAAAAATTTGTTGATGTTTATGGGGAAAATGTTCAGAGATTAAACAAGACATTTCTTCCCCTTGTAAGCATACTAATTCCTACTTACAATCGTCCGCATTATTTTGAGCTTGCTTTACAAAGCGCTTTAAATCAAACATATGAAAATATTGAAGTTATTGTATGTGATGATAGCACGAATGATGAAACAGAAAAGTTAGTCAAAAAATATACTGCTAAATATAATAATTTAACTTATATCAAAAATCCAACTAGATTGGGACAATTTGAAAATGATATTAAGTTATTTAACCTTGCCAATGGAGAATATATTAACTATTTAATGGATGATGATTTATTCCATCCGCAAAAGATTGAGAAAATGATGAGTTATTTTATAGATGATGTAAATAAAGAAATAAAACTTGTTACTTCAAATAGGAAAATGATAGATCAAAATGGAGAACAACTTCCAGATAATATTCTGACACAGCCTCTTTTTGAAGAAGATAAGGTAATAAGCGGAACAGATTTAGGGAATTTGGTTTTAAAATATAATTTTAACTGCATAGGAGAACCAACTACAGTATTGTTTCGAAAATCTGATTTAAAGGAACCGTTTGGAACGTTTCTTGGTAGAAAATACGGTTGTAATGTAGATATAGCAACATGGTTAACCTTGTTAGCGGAAGGAAAAGCAGTATATGTTTCTCAACCGCTAAGCTATTTTAGAATTCATAATAGTCAACAACTGCAATCAACAAAAATGTTATTAGATGGGGCTTTAGATTATGCTCATGAGGTTTTATATGCGAGGAAAAAAGGGTTTTTAGAAAAGAAGGAAGATTATTTAATTGCGCTCAATAGTTGTGAGAAATATTTAGCTAATGTTATAGAGCAACTTAAACAGGAAAAAGATAACGATAAGTTTGAAGAGCTTTTAGATGTTTATAAGAAGATTAATTTCGAAATAAAAACAGTTGAAAAACAATCAAAAGATTTAATGATTAATGAGAAATATCCGTTAGTAAGCATACTAATTCCATCTTATAACAAACCATATTATTTTGAGTTGGCTCTACAAAGTGCTTTAAATCAAACATATAAGAACATAGAAATAATAGTATGTGATGATAGCACGAACGATGAAATTGAGAGACTTATATCTAAATATACTTGTAAATATGATAACTTAACCTATATTAAAAATCCGGTCAGATTGGGTCAGTTTGAAAATGATGTTAAGCTGTTTAACCTTGCACGAGGAGAATATATTAATTATTTAATGGACGATGATTTATTTCATCCCCAAAAAATTGAAAAAATGATGAATTATTATCTACATGATAAAAATAATGAAATAAAGTTAGTAACATCACATAGACAATTAATTGATAGAAATGGGAATTTTTTAAAGGATATTGTTAGTACGAGACGGCTTTTTGAATCAGATACTATTATAGATGGAAAAATGATGGCAGATTATGTATTAATGTCACTGATTAACTATATTGGTGAGCCTACTACAGTGTTATTCAGGAAGAGTGATTTAGATGAGCCTTTTGGTACTTTCCTTGGAAGGAAATATTTGTGCAATGTTGATCTAGCTTCATGGTTTAATCTTTTGGCTAAAGGAAAAGTTGTTTATATTAGCGAAACACTAAGTTATTTTAGGATTCATGATGATCAGCAATCACAATCAATTGAAATGCAGTTAAATGGAATAATAGATTTTGCTCATTCAATTATAGAGGCTAGAAAAAAAAGGTTTTTTACAAAGTGATAGGAACTACGAATTAGCCTTAAAACATTGGTTAGATTATATAAATAGATTCATAGATGAAATATTGAATAATTCGGAGATTACAGAAATATTTAATTCAAATATTTCAGATAGAATAGGAGAAATACAAAAATATAAACTATTAATGGAAACAGAGTATCATAAACTTGTTCAACAATTAAAGCGAACTAAATATGATTTTAACATAGATATAAACGCTGAAAACAATTCTCATGCTATGATACTGAGAATGGTTGGAAAAAATAAAAAAGTTTTAGAATTAGGTTGTGCCACTGGATATATGACTAATATATTAACTAATTTATTGGGCTGTGAAGTTAGTTGTGTAGAATATGATGCGGTGGCTGCTGAAAAGGCAAGAAGATATTCTAATAATGTTATTGTAGGCGATCTTAACAATTTCGATTTTAGTCAGCATTTCCAAAAAGGGGAATTCGATGTTATTATCTTTGCGGATGTTTTGGAACATTTATATGATCCTTTGGATGTATTAAAGCGTGTCAAACCCTATCTAAGTGCAAATGGGGAAATTCTTGTATCTATTCCTAACATAGCTCATTGCTCTGTCATAGCAGAGTTATTACAAGGTAGATTCCCTTATAAAGAATTAGGTCTTTTAGATAATACTCATATTAGATTCTTTACTAGATCCGGAGTTATCAAGTTGTTCCAAGACGCTGGATTAACGATTAAAGAAATGAATAGAACAGTGTGTCCACCGGAGCAAACAGAATTTAGAACTAATTTGAATGTATTTCCTCAGCAAGTTGCTGATTATTTGAGATCACTACCTGACGCGGATACTTATCAGTTTATAGTACGCGCAGGGTTAGTTAATTAGTTAAGTAAGGATGAATTTACAGGAGGATTACTTAAATGAAAGGCATCATCCTCGCAGGTGGGACAGGTTCCCGCCTTTACCCGCTTACCAAAGTAACGAATAAACATTTGTTGCCAGTCGGCAAATATCCGATGATTTACCATGCAATTTATAAACTGAAAGAGGCTAATATTACTGACATCTTAATTGTGACTGGACGCGAACATATGGGGGATGTTGTGAATCTTTTAGGAAGTGGTTCTGAATTTGATGTTGAGTTTACATATAAAGTACAGGATCAAGCTGGTGGAATTGCACAAGCATTAGGTCTATGTGAAGCGTTTGTCGGTAATGATTTAATGACGGTTATTTTAGGGGATAATGTATTTTCTGACAGCATTGTTCCTTATGTTGAAAACTTTAAAAAACAGGCAACAGGGGCGAAAATTTTAATTAAAGAAGTTGAGGACCCTAAGCGATTTGGCGTTCCTGAACTCGAAGGGAATCGAATTAAGAGTATTGAAGAAAAGCCAAAAAATCCGAAAAGTAGGTATGCAGTTACGGGAATTTATATGTATGATGCTAAAGTATTTGATATTATTAAAACGTTAAAACCGTCTGCACGCGGCGAATTAGAAATTACGGATGTGAATAATGCTTACATTGAAAGAAATGAGCTAACGTATGACATTTTAGACGGATGGTGGACGGATGCCGGTACGCATGCATCCTATTTGCGGGCTAATGAGCTTGCTAAAGATGTCGATTTCGGTAGCTTGTTTAATAAGAATATGAAAATAATTGAAGGATGAAACCATATGAGGATTATTCAAACCGAATTGGATGGAGCAGTTATATTTGAGCCTACTGTATATAAAGATGAGCGCGGTTTTTTTATGGAAAGTTATAATGAACTAACATTTCGTAAATTAGGTTTTGATGTTCGGTTTGTGCAAGATAACCATTCTCTTTCTGTAAAGGCTGGAACGATTCGTGGGTTACACTATCAACTAAATCCGAAAGCCCAAACAAAACTTGTTCGTGTTACCCGCGGTGCTATTTATGATGTGATCGTTGATATTCGTAAAGGCTCACCGACGTTTTGGAAATGGCAAGGATTTATTTTGAGTGAGGACAATAAACGACAATTATTAGTTCCTAAAGGATTCGCACATGGTTTTTGTACATTGGTAGAGAACACAGAAGTTCAATATAAAGTTGACGAGTATTATTCACCTGAGCATGACCGGGGAATTCTTTGGAATGATCCAACGTTAGGAATTGATTGGCCAGTGACGAATCCTATTCTTTCGGAAAAAGATGCAAATCATCCATTGTTAGCGGATGCAGAAATTAATTTTGTGTGGGAGAGAACTTTATGAATCTTTTAGTAACCGGTGGAGCAGGCTTTATCGGTAGCAATTTTGTGCGTTATATGTTGAACAAATATCCTGAATATAAAATCGTTAATTACGACTTATTGACTTATGCTGGTAATTTGGAAAATTTAAAAGATATTCAAGAAAATCCACAGTATGTCTTTGTTAAAGGTGATATTAGAAACTATCAACTTGTTGATTATATTGTAAAATCTCATCATATTGATGTGATTGTTAATTTCGCTGCAGAATCACATGTGGATCGCAGTATTTCTGACCCAAGTGTTTTCGTTAAAACAAACGTATTGGGGACTCAGGTATTGTTAGAGGTTGCGAAGGCGAACAATATTCAAAAGTATGTCCAAATTTCTACCGATGAAGTGTATGGCAGTTTAGGAGATACAGGGTATTTTACGGAAGAAACGCCGCTTGCTCCAAACAGCCCTTACTCAGCAAGTAAGGCTAGTGCAGATTTACTTGTAAGAGCATATCATGAAACATATGGATTAAATGTGAATATTACACGTTGCTCGAATAACTATGGACCATACCATTTTCCTGAAAAGCTAATTCCACCCGTGGTGCTAGATAAACTCAAGCAAGCATAAAAATAGCCCTTGCCTGCGGATCTCCTGTAGAATGAAAGTGCGACCTACCATTCGAAAGGAGAATCCCCATGCAAGAGCACTTTCATTTTACTACAGATCGGGCCAAGATTCAAAA
>NZ_ATCO01000171.1:0-6675 GCF_000422025.1 Geobacillus sp. WSUCF1
TCCTTTAAGCTTAAACAGATCTTGGGAGGGCTGTTTCTTCCTTTCTTTTTAACCGATTTGAAAAAGAAAGGCGCTTGTTCAATTAAAGCCAAACAAACCTTGACCTGATACGAATAATATTCGATGTCGTAGATGTCCCTAAACTTGGGTAAGCTAATCTAAACTAGGACTCTCCTCGTGTTTCGCTAGTCCCTCTTAGGTAGGCTCAAATTTGAGTACATCTTTTTTTCGACTGACAAAAATAAAAATACGATGCCGGCGTGCCTTTTTATGCGTCCGAAAATTCCAGAATTACTCCTTAAAAATAACATTGTTTTAACCCTTACCAAAAAAATGACCTCTAAAATTGGCGTATAACACGTTTTAAACAGCGGGGTAATGGATGGTTTTAATCCCCTTGATTAAAAACGCCTATATTAAAAACGCCTATACGGTCCTACTAAACGCCTTAAAATCGATGCGGTTGTTTTTTGGAGGACGACATCGTATTTTAAATGATTGACTGTAGTTGAGTAAATTTACTAACATAAATTTACAACCAAACAAAAAAGGAGACATGAACCCGACTCCTTGGTTAAAATAGATGTGCTAACCAACCATTCACAAGGAGGCTCATGTCTCATGAATAGATTAGCACATCATCAAGGAATCCACAAGTTTTTCATGGCGTTGGGGTTGGCGCTTTATTTCTCGAAACCGGTCATCAAGCATCTCGTTCATATTGTGGATGCCTTGACGACCAAGGGATTTTCGGGAACGTTGACCGATGTCCATCACTGGAGTTTTCATCCCAACCATCGAACAACGCTCAGCCATTTTTTCACGAAAAGCCCTTGGGATGAAGAGACGTTGCTTCGCAAACTCCAGCAATGGATCCTTCATCGCATCAAGCGAATCGCCAAACGGGAGAATCAACCCCTTTTTGTTTCGATTGATGATACCATTTGCCAAAAAACGAAGCCTTCGTCACGGGCCACGCACGCCATTCAAGGGTGTGATTGGCATTTCTCCCACAAAGATCATCAATCGGTCTGGGGGCATTCGCTCGTTTGGCTGATGGTACACACCATGACTCAGGCATTCCCGTTCGCGTTTCGTCTTTATGATAAGGCGGCGGGAACAAGCAAAGTCGACCTAGCGATGGAGATGCTTTCTTCGCTCAAGGTGAAGCCGGATCATCCGGTGTATGTGCTCATGGATTCATGGTATCCGTCCAAAGAGCTCATCGAAGCCTGCTTGAAACAGGGATTCCATGTCATCGCGATGCTCAAGACGAACCGAATTCTCTACCCGAAAGGCATCGCCGTCCAAGCCAAGCAGTTCGCCCGCTATCTCGAACCGCGAGACACCCGCCTCGTCACGGTGGGGAACGAGCGCTATCGTGTCTACCGCTACGAAGGTGCGCTCAACGGTCTTGATGATGCGGTGGTGCTGCTTACTTGGAAGGCTGCTCAGCCGATGACACCCGAACATCTTCATTGCATCTTGAGCACCGATCGGGAGCTGAGTGACGAAGACATCTTGCGTTACTATGCCCAACGCTGGTCGATCGAATGCTTTTTCCGGCAGGCAAAAGACCAGCTGAAGCTTGATGGGTACCGTGTTCGCCACGTTCGGGCGGTCAAACGGTATTGGATCACCGTGTTGTTGGCTTGCGTGTACAGCATAGCCGAATCTCAACAAGACCTCTCCGCCGGACTGGAGCTTCTTCGATCGCGGAAAGGACACAGCCTAGTTGAGTTCATTTACAACGCGGCGAAGCAAGATATTCCCATTGATGTTGTCAAAAAACAACTCCATGTCGCCTAAGGGTTACCCTGTTTGTCTCTTTGTTAATGGAAAATATTGTAATGAAAATTACTCATCTACAGTAAAACATGATAAAATTTTTTTAGGATGATTGGTACATTAAAAAAAGTTAATATTGCTAGGTATGGTGAACTTGTAAAACTAACAATTTGTGGTAAACTAGCATCTATATTAAATTGACACCTATTATGAACAGACGGTATAATTAAACAAAAAAGAAAAATGGGATGTTTTATGGTTTCGAGTGCAGTATTATCTAAAAATTTTAATCAATTTTCAAAAATTTTGTACCATGGTACTACTTCAAAACATTTTGATTCGCTTCAAGAAGGAGTCAATATTGATCTTTGTCAAGAATATACCGATTTTGGAAAAGGTTTTTATTTGACATCCAATTTTATCCAAGCAAGTAAACATGCAGAGAAAAGAGCTAAGTTAGAAGGCGAAGAACCAATAGTGTTCGTATATGTGTTAGACATATCAAGGTTAAAAAAGGAATATAATGGATATATACTGCATAAGATGGATTTAGAATGGGCAAAATTCATATATAACAATCGCTCAAAAAAACAATGCTTTACTCACCGTTACGATTATGTATTTGGCGGCGTAGCTGACGGAAAAATTTTTGACCTTGTTAATTTGGTCGATAGTGGAGAGCTTGATATTGAATTGTTTTATGAAGAAATTGCTCAGTATGCAACATATGACCAGCTATCTATTCACAACCAAAACATTTTCACATATAATGTGATTACCCTTCAAAAGGTGGTGAAAGCATATGATCAACAACAAACGTACAATGACAAGAGAACAGTTAAGAAATAAATTGAATTATGAGCACGAGCACGGCTATCCTTCTTTTAGAAATGAAATTGCAAAGGTTCTACAAGATAAATACAATATGGATTTTTCAAAGGCAAAAGAAATAGTTTGGGATCCAAAAATTATAAATAAAATCACCGAAGATATTGAATGGGCTCAACATATGGGACCAAATTTTTGGGCAAAATATATTTATGAGGAATATGAAAGTGTTTTTCCCAAAAGAGTAAAAAATTTAGAACTACAGGTATCGAATTAAGCTTTTAGCAAGAGATTATGCTAAAAGCTTAATTCTTTTCTTTGTCACATATTACCAGAAACATCAAGCACCTATTTATTACTTTAAAAAATAATTTATGCATCTTTGGTAACAATACTTCCATAATGTTGTTTTTGGCAAGTAGAAAATGTATGAAATGGCAATTAAAAATGCATACATACACTTGCCAAATTCCATGGTTAACGTTGAGAGATTGAGTCTTTGTATCGGTGACTTTCACCATTGAAGATGATTAAATGAGAATGATGAATCAGCCGATCAATGACGGCCTCTGTTAAAATGGGATCGCCAAAGACATTATTCCATTGGCTAAAAGGTAAATTGGTTGTCACAATGATGCTTTTGGTTTCATAACACATGGAAATAACTTGAAATAATAACTCTGCCCCCTGTTTATGCAATGGAATATAGCCCAATTCATCAAGAATCAAGAGATCCAACTTTTCGATTTGATTGAGAAATTTACCAAGGTCACCTTTTTCATTGGCCTCCAATAAAGCATTGACAATGGAGGCGGCCGTATAGAACTTCACTCTTTTTCCTTGTTTTTTCATCAAATTGAGGGCGATGAGAGTGGAAAGGAATGTTTTACCGGTTCCCACTCCGCCATAGAAGATAAGGTTTTCCTGATTTTTCGTAAACTCACCTTCTAAAATATAATCTTTTGTGATGCCTGGGGCTAGTTGAATCTCCCGCCAATCATAAGGTTTATTTGGAATTTTCGGCAATGTCGCCTGTTTTAGTAGTAAATTTATCCTTCTCTCATCTCGATGCTGCACTTCTCGTTCAAACAGCTTCAGTAAAAATTCCTCATTTGTTTCCGCATGGATGGTATGGTAATTGGCTGGAATCCAGCTTAATTTTAGTCTTTTGGCATATTCCTTAATCATTTGTTCCATGATGCCACATCTCCTTGGGATTCGAATAGGCGGTCATAATGCCTTACTCCTCGGATGGCTTCCGGCATATCTGGAACGTGTTTTTTCGGTTGAATTGGCTCTCGTATACCTCTTCCATTGATTAATTGATAAAATACCTGTTTAATCGATTCTACTTTCGGATGACCATACTGGGAGGCAATCCTCAAAGCCTGTGTCGAAACTTCGAAATCATGTTCTTTTAGTAAAACAGCTAGTAGTTGTAATGCTTCCTTCTTTTCTTGAACGGTACAATTGGAAAAATAATTTTTCCATTCTTCCGGCATCTTTTCATAGAAATCCGTATATTTTAATGCATTTGGCCTTTTGGCCATTAACGTAAGATATGGTTGCCATTTCATTGATTTTTGTTTTGTGCCATATAAACGCTCGTGCTTGATAATCAGCTCATGCTCTTCTGTTAAAATGGCAATCTCATGATAAGAGATCTTTGCCAAAACCTTTTGTTTGGCAAAACGGGGAGACGTGGAATATAAATTGTTTTCTAAATGGATGAAACCGTACTTATCAGCCGTGACCTGCTCATATCGGACACATTCAAATTCTTTGGCTGGCAATTGAAGAAATAACGCTTGTTCTTCTTCAAATAATTCAGCGATGAGTCGCTCCTTCTCATAATGCGGACGATTCCAGTCCTTCTCACATTTCTCCCATAAAGATTCATTAAAACTTTCTAGTTGATAGATTGTTTGTTCAGGTAAAAAGAAATTGTTTCGAATATATTTCACCTTTGATTCGACATTCCCTTTTTCATTTCCGCTGGCTGGGTTGCAGAACTCGCATTCAAAGCCATAATGTAAAACGAATCGTTGAAATGTCTCTGTCAATTCTCTTTCTCCGTTTGGCAAGATCGTTTTTACTGCAGGGGAGAGATTATCAAAACGAATGACCCTTGGAACCCTTCCCATATAGTGAAAGATTCGTTTTAATCCTTCCAAGAAACATTCTTGATTTTGAGCTGGCATGACTTGCACATAGGCCGCATTACTGTAAGGGAATGAAACGACCAGGTAAGGAAAATCGACGTATTTCCCCTGATAGAGAAAAGGAGCTTCTCCAAAATCAACTTGAGCCGTTGCAGGTTTCGATTCTAAAGGTAACGCAGCTGGTTCACTTTGTTCGAGCAGTTCTTGTTTTCTTTTTGATACATAGAGCCGAACAGAACGATCTGAACCTGTAAATCCATATTCTTCTTTTAAGATTTCATACATTCGTTTCGCAGTTCTTCGATATTTTTTCTTCTTTGTCAAGTCCTCTTTAATCCATTGATCCAATATCGGTTTCACTGGATCCATCACTTTCGCTTTTCTCGTTTGTTTAACTTTTGAGGGATTGAAGTCTTCCATTTCCGCATACTTCTTCACTGTTCTTGGATCACGATTCATTCTTTTGGCAATATCGGAATAGGAACATCCTTTTTGGTTTGCTTCATATCTGATATAATGAATTTCAGCCACTGCTAACATCTCCTTGAATACCTCCCGTTGAACTGTTTTGTCCAACTAGGAGGGTAGTGTATTTGGGGAATGTTGGCAAGTGGTTTTTTGTTTTATAGGACCTGCATAAATTAATTGCCAAACGTTACATTTTTAGTTTGCCATAAACATCGACTAGCGAACTTTGAACATCAAACCTTAAGGAGTATTATTGAATTTATTTTGTTGTTCGATAAAATCATATCTTCCTTTGGGGGAAATTTTCCCTATCATCAAAAGTAATTCTAAAACTCTCTTTAATTAGAGGGTTTTCCCTTTCTATGTAACTACCCACTTCCTAATAGAGCTTCCTTTGAAGCCTAAGCTGCTTCGTTTCGATGGTGAAAAAACCTTAACAAACAGTGCCTGTTGCTGTTCTCCAAAAGCTATTACGAAAAAACAAAAAGCCGTAAACCCTTCAATAGGACTTACGGCTTTCTCCTATGATGATTCCGACTGGGCTCGAACCAGCGACCTCCACCCTGTCAAGGTGGCGCTCTCCCAGCTGAGCTACGGAATCATATTTTATTGTCCGCTATCGAACACATTTTTAATTATATAAACGGGCAAGTTGTTTGTCAACAACTTTTTTAAAAAAATCGCTGTTCATGATGAAAAAAGGAAAGGTGACTTCCTCCCAAAGGAATAATCCGTGTTGGAACGGTTCGACATCGTATTTTTTCTATATTCTGATTGTTCTATCAAACGAGAATTTGCTTACGAAGGCTGGCGGAATTGATGAAAAACGCCCGCCGCTTCCGGTGCCGCTCAAAATGAAACTGCAGCTGACGGTCTTGTTCAGCAGCACATTTCCTGTCTTATTGTTCAGCTTAGCGACGGAAATCAAATGGTCGCTCGCCGGACCGAGCGCATCCCATTGGTCGTATTGGCCCTGGGCAACCGTGATTTTGCTGTTTTCGATCGCATTTTCCGTTTTCTTGACTCGCTTGTTGGTCGATGAGATCCATGAGCCGGTCAGTGTGCTGTTAAGTCATATGAAACGGGCGGAAAACGAAACGTATAAACCCGTCGCCCACAATGTGTATACTGATGAATTTGCCGATTTGCTTCGCGGATTCAATCATATGATCGATGCTGTGCATCGCCGCGACCGAACGAACAAAGAACTGCTTAACAGTTTCATCACCGTCTTGACAGCGGCGCTTGACGCCCGCGATCCTTATACAGCTGGGCACTCGCTGCGCGTGGCCCGTTACGCACTCGCGATTGGGGAAAAGCTTTCCCTTCCGAATGAACAGCTTGATGCCTTGTATCGTTCCGCTCTACTGCATGACATCGGAAAGATCGGCGTTCCCGATGCCATTTTGCGTGAACTACCCACCACCTA
>NZ_ATCO01000172.1:0-1779 GCF_000422025.1 Geobacillus sp. WSUCF1
AAAGGAGCATTCCCGTTAGGAGCTTTTCCGGGGACTTGATCAAAAAAAGCCCTCTTGGTATGATGCAGGGGTGTCAAACACATCACTCACCATACCAAGGAGGACTTCAGATGAATTGTACACAAAACTATAAAATTGATCAAGTTACGGAACAAACGCTTGTCGTGGGCATCGATATCGCGAAACGAACCCACTACGCCTGCTTCGTGGATGACCGGGGGCGCGTTCTTCGCAAGTCGTTCCCGATCTTCCAGTCGAAAGAGGGGTTTCAGCAGCTGTATAAAGCGATTCAGGAGGCGATGCAAGCGTTTGGGAAGTCAGAGGTGATCGTCGCGGTGGAGCCGACCGGGCACTACTGGTTGAACCTGGCCTACTTCCTCGAGGAGCACGGGATCCCGTTGGTCATGGTCAACCCGGCGCATGTGTGCCGGTCGAAAGAACTCGATGACAACCTGCCGACGAAACACGACGCCAAAGACGCCCTGGTCATTGCCAGACTGGCAAAAGACGGACGATTCCTCGTTCCCCGGCTGCTGCACGAGATCGAAGCCGATTTGCGCGTGGGAAGCACGCTCAAAGAGAAGCTCCGCAAGGAACAGACGGCGGTGAAAAATGCGATCATCCGCTGGACCGACCGGTATTTTCCGGAGTTTTGGACGGTGTTTCGCGATCTGGGAAAAACGGCGCTTTCGGTGTTGGAGTGGACGCCGTTTCCGGCCGATATGGCGGGTCGGACCGCCGAGGAGCTCATCGAGGTGTACCGGCAAAGCGAAGGGCTGAAATGCCCGCAGAAGGCCAAAATTCAGGCGTTGATCAACGCCGCGAAGGACTCCATTGGGGTGACGGAAGGGACGACGATGGCCCGGTTTGAGATCGCCGCGCTCGTCCGCCGATACCGCCAATTGGAGGCGGAGATCGCCGCACTGGACGCCGAGTTGAAGGCATTGGTTCAAACGACGATGGAGTATCAATGGCTGAAAACGGTCGACGGGTTGGGAGACGCCACGATTATCGATCTTCTGGCGGAGATCGGCAGCTTCGCCCACTATCGGGACCCGCGTCAATTGGTGAAGTTGGCGGGCCTGACGCTCAAGGAGAACTCCTCCGGCCAGCGCAAAGGGCAAAAGCACATCTCCAAACGGGGACGGAAACGGCTGCGCTCGGTGCTGTTTCGGGCGATGATTCCGCTGATCCGGCACAACGAGGCGTTTCGCGAGCTGCATGAATATTACACGACCCGATCCGTCAACCCGCTGACCGGAAAGCAATCCATCGTCGCCTTGTGCCGGAAGCTGTTGAATGTGCTGTTTGCGATTTGTACGAAGAAACAAGCGTTTGACGCGGAGCGAATGAAGCAGGACGTCTTGTCCCAAGTGCAACGGGCGGCCTAAGGCCTCCCCCTGCGAACGGAAGAATCGTTGGACAACCAGATGACACCGGAGAAGCTGGCGTGATTTTATCCATTCGACCTTGAGTCCCCAAAGGAGCTTGGCCGGCCTCCGCCTGATGACGAGACCGAACGAGGGAATGTTGGCGCGAAGACGCCCGGAGACATGGGAGGGTTCGTCCTCATCAGCGACGCGGAGATCCAAAGGGTGCATCGAATACGCTTCCTCCCACGGCAGGAAAATATGTCCAGCCGTGGCCGCGAAGCGCACCCTAGGTCTGTAAGATATCCACAAAACTGAAAAAGGATGTAAGAGATTTTGTCGAAAAATATTTTTTGGACACCCCTGAGAGGCCGAAAAGCCTTGATAAATCAACATTTCTAGAGGGAGG
>NZ_ATCO01000173.1:0-11746 GCF_000422025.1 Geobacillus sp. WSUCF1
CGCGGAGGCGAAATACAATCCGGACGGCATCATCGCGATCGCCATGGACCCGAACACCGGTGAAATTTTGGCGATGGCGAGCCGCCCGACGTTCAATCCAGCGGATTACCGGAGCGTTCCTCCGGAAATTTACAACCGCAACTTGCCGATTTGGAGCACGTACGAACCGGGATCGACGTTTAAAATCATTACGCTGGCCGCGGCGCTTGAGGAACATAAGGTGAATTTGCTGAAAGACCATTTCTTTGACCCGGGCTACGCCAAAGTAGCCGGCGCTACGCTTCGCTGCTGGAAAAAAGGCGGCCACGGAGATCAGACGTTTTTGGAAGTCGTGCAAAACTCGTGCAACCCGGGGTTTGTCGAGCTTGGCGAGCGGCTTGGAAAGGAGACGTTGTTTCGTTACATTAAGCAATTCGGTTTTGGTGAGAAAACGGGCATTGACTTGCAAGGCGAAGGAACAGGCATTTTGTTTGATTTGAAACGGGTTGGGCCGGTGGAACTGGCAACGACGGCGTTTGGCCAAGGAGTGTCGGTGACGCCGATCCAGCAAGTCGCTGCCGTGTCGGCGGCAATCAATGGCGGCATTTTGTACACTCCGTACATTGCCAAGCAGTGGGTCGACCCGGAAACAGGAGAGATCGTCCGCCGCAACACGCCAAAAGCGAAACGGCGCGTCATTTCCGAGGAAACATCGAAACAAGTCCGTTACGCACTTGAGAGCGTCGTCGCTCAAGGAACAGGGAAAAAGGCGTATGTCGAAGGGTACCGCGTCGGTGGAAAAACGGGAACGGCGCAAAAGGCGCAAGGCGGCCGCTATTTGCAAAACAACCATATCGTTTCGTTCATCGGCTTCGCTCCGGCGGATGACCCGAAGCTTGTCGTGTACGTCGCCGTCGACAACCCGAAAGGAACGGTTCAGTTCGGCGGCACGGTCGCTGCCCCGATTGTGGGGAAAATTATGGAAGATAGTTTGCGCACGTTGGGCGTGAAGCCCCGCAAAGACCAGCTCGAGAAGGAGCGCGACTGGAACGAGCCGAAAGTCATTGAAGTGCCAAACTTGATCGGAATGACAAAAAATGATTTGCAAGAGCAGCTTTTTGACTTAAAATTAGATGTTAGTGGCGAGGGAGATGTCGTTGTGGAACAATCCCCGAAGCCAGGGGCGAAAGTGAAAGAAGGCTCAACGGTCCGCATTTATTTGGCGAAACGCGAAGCGGCGGAAGAACGGTAAGACGAACGTGCAAGGGGCGACCGATGCGATGACACATCGGGTTGGTTGTGCCCCTTTTTCCGCTGTCTGCCTAACGGAGCGGACGATTTCGAAGCGAAAGGGATGAACGAAATATGAAACTGCTGACGCTGCTGTCACACTTGCCCGGTTTTTGGGTGCACCATGGAGGCAATCCCGATATCGTGGCGCTCGAAATGGACTCGCGCCGCGTTGCCCCCGGTTCTCTCTTTTTTTGCCTTAAAGGGTTTACAGTAGACGGACACGACTTTGCCGAGGAAGCGGTGGCGCGCAAAGCGGCGGCGATCGTGGCCGAGCGACCGCTTTCCGTTGATGTTCCCGTCGTTCTTGTGTCGGACAGCCGGCGGGCGATGGCGATTTTAGCGGACGCATTTTACGGACGGCCGACCCACCGCCTTCATTTAATTGGAGTGACAGGCACAAACGGCAAGACGACGACAACGTCGATCATCGAACAAATCGCGAGAAAAGCCGGCAAGAAAACAGGGCTCATTGGCACGGTTCACATCAAGGTCGGCGACCGCTCCTATCCGGCGGCCAATACGACGCCGGAGTCGCTCATTTTGCAGCGCACGTTTAAACAGATGGTCGATGAAGGAGTGGAGTTTGTCGCCATGGAAGTGTCGTCGCACGCGCTGCACCAAGGGCGGGTGCATGGCTGCGATTACGATGTGGCCGTCTTTACGAACTTAACGCAAGACCATTTGGATTATCACGGGACAATGGAAGAATATCGGAACGCCAAAGGGCTTTTGTTCGCCCAGCTCGGCAACCGCTACGACGAACGGCGGCCGAAATTTGCCGTTCTCAATCATGACGATCCGGTTTCGCAGTATTATAAACATATGACGGCCGCGCCGATCGTCACATACGGGATGAGGGAAAAAAGCGATGTGATGGCGGAACAGATCCGCATGACCGCAGGCGGCATGGCGTTTCGGCTGTGCACGCCGCACGGATCGGCGGCGGTCGAAACGAAACTTGTCGGCTCGTTCAATGTCTATAACATTCTCGCCGCTGCCGCTGCCTGCCTTGCCTCTGGCTTTTCGCTTGAAACGATCGCCGCGGCGCTTGCGGATGTCGAGCCGGTGCCGGGTCGGTTTGAAACGGTTGATGAAGGGCAAAACTTTACGATCATCGTCGATTACGCTCACACGCCGGACAGTTTAGAAAATGCCTTAAAAACGGTGCGCCAATTGGCGAAGCGAAACGTGTATGTCGTCATCGGCTGCGGCGGCGACCGCGACCGGTCGAAACGCCCGCTCATGGCGCAGGTGGCGGTGCGGTATGCGGATGTCGCTATTTTTACCTCCGACAATCCGCGCTCGGAAGACCCGCAGCAAATTTTGCGCGACATGGAAGCGGGAGTAAGCGCTGAGGTCGGAAAGCATGTGACGATTCCTGACCGTGAAGAGGCGATCCGCTACGCCATTGGCCAGGCGCAGGAAGGCGATGTTGTGTTGATTGCCGGCAAGGGGCATGAAACGTATCAAATCATTGGCAATGATGTGATTGAGTTTGACGATCGTGCTGTTGCCCGAGCGGCAGTGAAGGAGAGAGGATGACGATGATCGCATACAGGATGGTGCAATCGATGGCGGTGGAGGCGCGCGGCATTGTCGATGAAACGATTTGTTTTCATGCCGTGTTCGTCGATCCGATCCAGCAGGTGAAGAAAGGATTGTTCGTCCCGCTTGAGCGTGGGGCGGAAACATTGAAAACAGCGATTGAACACGGGGCGATCGGTTCGTTTTGGCCTCTTGGCGAACCGTTGCCGCGCTACATTCCTAACCAATTTCCACTTTTTTTTCGTTCCGTCGCCGCTCGAGGCGGCCGCGGCATTGCTTGAACGGTATTTAGAGCAAGGCGGCGAGGGGGAGGCGCAGTTTTTCTTCGAACTTCCCGAAGACAGCCCCATCGCTGGGGAGGCCGTGCGTCGCCGGCTGGCGAAATTGAAGAAGCGATGGCTGGACGCTCGGCCGTTTAAAGGATGTGACAATGCATGCGAGAACAAGTGATCATCATGGCCATGGCGGCTTCCTTTCTCATCACTGTCATTTTATCGCCGCTGTTCATTCCGTTTTTGCGGCGGTTGAAATTCGGACAAAGCATCCGCGAGGAAGGGCCGAAGTCGCATCAAAAAAAATCAGGCACGCCGACGATGGGCGGCATCATGATTTTGTTGGCGATTGTGGCGACGACCTTATGGATCACGCCGAAAATCGCCGGCTTGTCGACGAGGACGTATTTGCTGTTGTTGGTCACCGTCGGCTATGGGGTGCTCGGCTTCCTCGACGATATGATCAAAGTCGTGATGAAGCGAAATCTTGGCTTGACGAGCCGGCAAAAATTTATCGGCCAGCTCCTGATCGCAGCCATCTTTTTTGCCGTCTACCGCCAAAGCGGCTTTTCGACGGTGTTACATATTCCCGGCGCCGATTGGTCGGTCGACCTCGGATGGGCGTACGGCGTGCTCTTGTTGTTCATGCTTGTCGGCGGCTCGAACGCTGTCAACTTGACCGACGGGCTTGACGGGCTGCTTGCCGGAACGGCGGCGATCGCCTTTGGCGCTTATGCCGTCTTGGCTTGGAATCAAGGCCAGTACGATGTCGCTGTATTTTGCGTCGCTGTTGTTGGCGCCGTGCTTGGCTTTTTAGTGTTTAACGCCCACCCGGCGAAAGTGTTTATGGGCGACACCGGCTCGCTCGCACTTGGCGGGGCGATCGCCGCTGTCGCTGTCCTGACGAAGCTTGAACTGTTGCTTGTCATCATCGGCGGTGTGTTTGTCATCGAGACGCTGTCGGTCATCATTCAAGTGGCTTCGTTCAAAACGACGGGACGGCGCGTGTTCCGCATGAGTCCGCTTCATCATCATTATGAGCTTGTCGGCTGGTCAGAATGGCGGATCGTTGTGACGTTTTGGGCCGTCGGCCTTTTATTTGCGATGCTAGCAATTTATATCGAGGTGTGGATGTAATTGAAACCGACTCGTTTTTATCAACATCGTCGTGTGCTTGTCATTGGATTGGCGAAAAGCGGAGCGGCGGCAGCTCGGCTTCTTGCGGAGTTAGGCGCTAAGGTCGTCGTCAATGATCAAAAGCCGCTTTCGGAAAACATGGAGGCCAAGCAGCTTGAACCGCTCGGCATTCGCGTCGTTTGCGGCGGTCATCCGCTTGAACTGCTTGATGAGCCGTTTGACCTTGTCGTGAAAAACCCGGGCATTCCGTACACGAACCCGATGGTGAAAAAGGCGCTTGAGAAGGGGCTTCCGGTTGTGACCGAAGTGGAGCTTGCTTATCACATTTCCGAAGGGCCGTTTATCGGCATCACCGGGTCCAACGGAAAAACGACGACGACGACGCTCATTTACGAAATGTTAAAAGCGGATGGCCAAGATCCGCTGCTTGCCGGCAACATCGGCCTTGTCGCCTGCGAGGTGGCGAGGGAAGCGAAGCCGGGGCAATGGCTTGTCATGGAACTGTCTTCGTTCCAGCTTGCCGGCATTGACAAGTTTCGCCCAACCATTGCGGTTTTGCTCAATATTTTCGACGCCCACTTGGACTACCACGGAACGAAAGAGGCGTATGCAGCGGCAAAGGCGAACATTTTCCGCAATCAAACGGAGCGCGATTATGCCGTCGTCAATGCCGACGATCCGCTCGTGATGAACATTGCCTCCTCGGTTCGATCGCAAAAAGTGCTGTTTTCGGCGACGAAGCTTCTTGGCGAAGGGGCGTACGTTCAAGATGGCGCCATCTATTGGAACGGTGATCCCGTTATCAGAATCGCTGACATCGTTCTTCCTGGACAGCACAATTTGGAAAACATTTTAGCGGCGGTGGCGGCCGCCAAGCTGGCCGGCGCCAGTGATGAGGCGATCCGCCAGGTGCTGGCGACGTTTTCCGGCGTGAAACATCGGCTTCAGTATGTGGCGGAAATTGACGGCCGGCGGTTTTACAACGACTCGAAAGCGACGAACATCTTAGCGACGCAAAAGGCGCTTTCAGCGTTTGCCGGCGAGCCGGTCATTTTGTTGGCCGGCGGGCTTGACCGCGGCAATGAGTTTGATGATCTTCTCCCGTATTTGCAACAGGTGAAGGCGGTCGTACTGTTCGGCCAGACGGCGGATAAAATCGGCCGCATCGCCCAAAAAGCGGGAATAGAAACGATCCGATATGTCGATAATGTGGAAAAAGCCGTCCCGGTTGCTTTCGAGCTTTCCGAGCCGGGCGACGTCATTTTGCTCTCTCCAGCATGCGCCAGCTGGGATCAATACAAAACTTTCGAGGAGAGAGGGGACATTTTTATCAATGCCGTGCATAAGTTGAAATAGAGGGAAAGGGACAGCCCTTCCCCTCTAGTTTACAAAAATAGAGGTGTTGGGCATTGCCGCGGAAAAAGTCTGCGCCAGATTTTTTGCTCATGATTTTGACGTTTTCGCTCTTGGCCATCGGACTTATTATGGTGTACAGCGCGAGCGCCATTTGGGCGGAATACAAATTCAACGATTCGTTTTTCTTCGCCAAGCGCCAGCTATTGTTTGCGGGCGTCGGCATTATCGCTATGTTTTTTGTCATGAACATCGATTATTGGGTGTGGCGCGACTGGTCGAAAGTGTTGCTTGGCGTCTGTTTTGTGCTGCTCGTTCTTGTGCTCATTCCCGGCATCGGCATGGTTCGCAACGGGTCGCGCAGCTGGATCGGCGTCGGGGCGTTTTCGATCCAGCCGTCCGAGTTTATGAAGCTGGCGATGATCGCGTTTTTAGCCAAATATTTATCGGAAAACCAAAAAAAAATTACGTCATTTAAACAAGGACTGTTGCCGGCGCTTTTGCTTGTGTTTGCCGCGTTCGGCATGATTATGCTGCAGCCGGACTTAGGAACGGGCACCGTTATGGTTGGTACGTGCGTGACGATGATTTTCGTCGCCGGCGCCGTCTCAGCATTTTGCCGGGCTTGGCGTTTTGGGGCTCGCTGGGCTTGCCGCCCTCATCCTGTCGGCTCCATATCGAATCAAGCGGATTACATCGTTTTTAAACCCATGGGAAGATCCACTTGGAAGCGGATTTCAAATCATCCAGTCGCTGTACGCCATTGGGCCGGGCGGCTTGTTCGGCCTTGGGCTCGGGCAGAGCCGACAAAAGTTTTTTTACTTGCCGGAGCCGCAAACCGACTTTATTTTCGCCATTTTAGCTGAAGAGCTCGGCTTTATCGGTGGTTCACTCGTTCTCCTGCTCTTTGCCCTTCTTCTTTGGCGCGGCGTGCGCATTGCCCTTGGCGCCCCTGACTTGTACGGAAGTTTTTTGGCGCTTGGCATTATTTCGATGATCGCGATTCAAGTGATGATCAATATCGGCGTTGTGACGGGACTGATGCCCGTTACCGGCATCACGCTCCCGTTTTTAAGCTACGGCGGATCGTCGCTGACGTTGATGCTGATGGCCATCGGCGTGCTGCTTAATATCAGCAGGCATGCCCGGTATTAGGCAAGCGGCGGATGTCCGCCGTTTTTTTGGCGTCTCTCGAACGCAGCCCATCGTCGAACGGTGCCGGCAAATGCGATAAAAACAGGCTCTCTCTTGCATTCATTTGTGATATAATGAAAATAAGTGCAAAAACAAAGAAACGGCAGCGGATGCCGTTTGTTTTTATACCGGTCGTTTCAGCGCGGGCGTTGAAGAAGAAAGCGGGGAATGCGATGGAAAAGGGAAAAGTCGTCGTCTTGGAGGACCGCGTGCCGAAACTGAAGGAGCGGCGCCGCCAGAAAGCGAACCGCCGGCTCATTGCGTACTTATCTTTCTTTTTTCTATTTATTTTGTGCGTCCTTTACTTCCAGTCGCCGCTTGGCGCTGTCGGGCATGTGGAAGTGAGCGGCAACCGTCATCTCACAGCGGAGCGCATCATCAGCTTAAGCGGCATTACGAAGCGGACAAGCTTTTGGAAAGTGAATGAACAAAACGTGGAAGAAAAGCTCACTCGCCATCCAGAAATTAAGGAGGCAACAGTGGAAAAACAGCTGCCGAACACGATCGCCATCCACGTCCGCGAATGGCGGCGAATCGCTTATGTGTATGACCGGCAAACGTTTTTTCCATTGCTTGAAAACGGGCGGCTGTTAAAGCAAGAAGGGACGAAGACGGCGCCAAGCGATGCGCCGGTGCTTGTCGGCTGGAAAGACGGCGACGCCATTGCTGAAATGACGGGGCAGCTCGCCGAACTGCCCGCGGCCGTGCTGGGCGCCATGTCGGAAATTCACTACAAGCCGACGAGGGAATATGAAGACCGCGTCATCGTCTACATGAATGACGGTTATGAAGTAAGCGCGACAATCCGGCAATTTGCGGACAAGCTGTCGCATTATCCTGCGATTGTCGCCGCGCTTGACCGAAACGTCAAAGGAGTCATTCATTTGGAAGTCGGCAGCTATTTTGTTCCTTACTCCCCCCCGAAAAAGGAGGATGGCGATGAAACGACAAGCCCGTAGCCGCCTCCTGCTGACGTTGATCTGCTTGATCTTCGGCGCCATGCTCGGGTTCTCGTACCAACATGCGAAAAACGAAGCATCCCGCCGCGAATGGAGCGACAGCGAGTGGAAAAAAGAGTACGAATATCGCTCGGCGCTTCTTGCTTTGCAAAAAGAAAACCGGTCGCTCAAGCAGCAGCTTGTCAAAAAGCAGGAGGAGCTGGCTGCGTGGGAGAAGAAGCTGGCCGAGGAGCAGGAGAACGAGGCCGGATTGGCAAAAGAAGCGGAACAGCTGCGCATGCATGTCGGAAAAGCGAGGGTGAAAGGGAAAGGTGTAGCAGTCACCCTTTCCGATTCCTCTTATATCCCCTCTGAAGCGAGCGCTACCAATTATATCGTTCACGAACAGCACGTATGGAAAGTTGTTCACGAGTTGCTCATTTCCGGCGCCGAAGCGGTCGCGATTAATGGGCAGCGCATTTCCCACCGTTCATACATCGTCTGCAACGGCCCAGTCATTGAGGTCGATGGAACGCAGCATGCCGCTCCGTTTGTCATTTCGGCCATTGGCAATCCGGACGTGCTCATGTCCGCTCTAGAGCTTCCCGGCGGCATCGTTGACGAACTTGTCGAAGACCATATCGACGTAAAAGTGGAAAAGCAAGGAGCGATCGTGTTGGATCCGGTGTTTGCGCCCGAGCCGTAAAACGGGCGGAAAGGGGCGATAAAGCGCATTGGAACGGAAAAATCGATTCTATTTTGCCGGCGTAGCTGCCATATTCGGTGTGATGCTGGCCGTCGGGCTTCGGACGACGCTGCATCCGGAAGGACGCGACACGCGCGACATTTGGGAGTTGCGCGCCGATTTGACAAAAGAGCAGAAGCTTGAACAACGGCTGCTTGAGGAGCTAGAGAGTTACGAGGAAACATTGCGCCGCTACCGGCGGGAACACGAGGCGGGCGGCGCGACAGAGCTTGAAGCGACAGTCGCGAAGCTGAGGGAAGAAGCCGGGCTGACAGAAGTGAGAGGAAGCGGTCTCGTGTTGACGATCGCGCCGTTTTCGGCGGCCGGCTACGTTGGTCCGGCCGTTGCCGCCGTATCGCCCGAGCTATTGCAACGGTTAGTGAATGAGTTGAACAAATACGGGGCGAAAGAAATCGCCATCGACGGTGAACGACTGACGAACCGGACGGCCATTCGCGATGTCAATGGCGCAACGAAAGTCGGGAGCCGCTCAGTGAGGCTGCCAGTCGAAGTGAGAGCAATCGCCGATGATGCGGACAAGCTGTACAGCGGGCTCGCCGTTTCGCCGATCCGCGATGATTTCGCCGTGGAAAACTTGGAGCTGTCCATATCCAAGCCCCAGCCGCTCGTTGTCATTCCGCCCGCGGCTAGCCGCCCTGATGTGAAATACATGGAGACAGAAAACGGCGGCAAGGAGGAGAAATAGCATGTGGCTTCCGCTTCTCGGATTGCTTCTTGGGTTTGCCATCGGCGTTCTCGCCGGCTGGGAAGTTCCCGATGAATATTCCCATTATTTGTCGATTGCCATTTTGGCCGCCTTTGATACATTAATCGGAGGATGGCGCGCCCACCTGCAGCGGACGTACGACGAAACCGTATTTATAACCGGGTTTTTTTTCAACATTGTTCTGGCCGCAACTTTAACTTTTCTTGGGGTGCATCTTGGTGTAGACTTGTATTTAGCGGCTGTGTTCGCCTTCGGCGTCCGCTTGTTTCAAAACATTGCCATCATCCGCCGCCTTTGGCTTGCTGAGTGGGCCAAGCGGCGGTACAATCGCGAAAAAAGTTAGGAAAAAGACAGGGAAAGTGTTTTCGCGTGTTGAATTATATAGGGTAAAACAAAATATCGTGTTGTTGCGAAACTCGCAAACTAGACATAGACCAATAGACAAAGAGATGGGAAATTTCAGCCGAAAAAGGAGGTGTCGCTGCTTACTGAAACGCCGGCCGGCACCGGCGCGTTTTTAGTAGGCAGATGCCAAAAAATGAGCAGCAATGAGATCGTCGTTAGCCTGGATGTCGGAACATCGAGCGTGAAAGTCATCATCGGGGAAATGCTAGGCAGCTCCATCAATATTATCGGGGTGGGCAATGTCAAAGCGGAAGGGCTCAAAAAAGGGGCGATTGTTGATATAGATAAAACGGTGCAGTCGATCAGACGGGCCGTCGAGCAAGCGGAGCGGATGGTCGGTTTATCGATCCGCCGTGTGATCGTCGGGGTGGCCGGCAGCCATATTCAGCTCCATGACTGCCACGGCATTGTCGCCGTCGCGAGCGAAAACCGGGAAATCAGCGATGAAGATGTCGCCCGCGTCATCGATGCCGCGCAAGTTGTCTCTATTCCTCCCGATCGGGAAATCATCGGCGTCGTTCCGCGCCAGTTTATCGTCGACGGGTTGGACGGCATTCATGATCCGCGCGGCATGCTCGGCGTCCGCTTGGAAATGGAAGGCACTATGGTGACGGGTGCGAAGACGGTATTACATAATCTTCTTCGCTGTGTGGAGCGGGCAGGCTTGGAAATCAGCGATATTTGTCTTCAGCCGCTGGCGGCCGGTTCGCTCGTGCTGTCCGATGACGAACGGCATTTGGGGGCGGCGCTCGTTGACCTGGGAGGCGGCTCGACAACGGTCGCTGTCTTTGAGCAAGGGACGCTGCAAGCTGTCTCTTCGCTGCCGGTCGGCGGGGAGCACATTACGAAAGACTTGGCCATCGGATTGCGGACGACAACGGACGATGCCGAAAAAATCAAACTGAAGCACGGACATGCATTTTACGACTACGCTTCGGAGGAAGAAGTGTTCAGCGTGCCGATCATGGGCACCGATCAACACCAGCAGTTCAGCCAGCTGGAGATCGCCGATATTATTGAGGCGAGACTGGAAGAAATTTTGCAAATGGTTCAGCAGGAAGTGCGTCGTCTCGGGTTTCGCGATCTCCCCGGCGGCTATGTGCTGACCGGCGGCGTCGCCAATATGCCAGGGTTGCTTGAGCTGGCCCACGTCGTTTTAGGGACGAGCGTCCGCATTGCCATGCCGGATTATATCGGTGTGCGCGACCCGCAGTATACGATCGGCGTTGGCTTGCTCAAGTTCGCCTACCGGCAGGCGCAGCTGCAAGGGAAAACGGTCCCGGCTGCCGCTGCGGTGGAGCCGGTCGAGCGCTCCTCGCCAAAACAGCAGTCGAAACCGAAAAAGAAAGAAGACCATTTTGGGAAGAAGGTCAAGAGATTTTTTGGTTCTTTCTTTGAATAGAGATTGAAATTTTAGGAGGATTTGGCCATGTTGGAGTTTGAGACAACAGTCGATCAGTTGGCAACGATCAAGGTGATTGGAGTCGGGGGCGGCGGCAACAACGCCGTCAATCGGATGATTGAGCATGGGGTGCAAGGTGTAGAGTTTATTGCGGTCAATACGGATGCACAGGCGCTCAACTTGTCGAAGGCGCCGATCAAGCTGCAAATCGGGGCGAAGCTGACACGCGGCTTGGGCGCGGGGGCGAACCCAGAAGTTGGAAAAAAAGCAGCTGAGGAGAGCAAAGAGCAAATTGAAGAAGCGCTTCGCGGCGCCGATATGGTGTTTGTCACCGCTGGCATGGGCGGCGGCACGGGAACTGGGGCGGCGCCTGTCATCGCCCAAATTGCGCGCGAGTTAGGGGCGCTTACGGTCGGCGTTGTTACACGCCCGTTTACGTTTGAGGGGCGGAAGCGGGCGACGCAGGCCGCAAGCGGCATCGCCGCCATGAAAGAGGCGGTCGATACGCTCATCGTCATTCCGAACGACCGGTTGCTTGAGATTGTCGACAAAAATACGCCGATGCTTGAGGCGTTCCGCGAAGCGGACAATGTGCTGCGCCAAGGGGTGCAAGGCATTTCCGATTTGATCGCCGTGCCGGGGTTGATCAACCTTGACTTCGCTGATGTGAAGACGATCATGTCGAATAAAGGTTCGGCATTGATGGGGATTGGCATCGCCAGCGGCGAAAACCGAGCGGCTGAGGCAGCAAAAAAA
>NZ_ATCO01000174.1:0-783 GCF_000422025.1 Geobacillus sp. WSUCF1
CCCCTGCAAGAGTAGGTCGTTGCTAGGCAATGTTTCATTATTCTGCAATAGTTCAGCGACGAGCTTCACATCTTCGAATTCGCTACGAGTTGCCTCGACGCATCTCGCTCCCTTGAATTAGCTGGCAGAGGAAGAGGCAACGAGCACATTGGGAAGATGTGCATGACATATAGTTATTCATCATTCCGCAATAGCTCAGCGGTAGAGCAACCGGCTGTTAACCGGTAGGTCGTAGGTTCGAATCCTACTTGCGGAGCCATTTTTACGCTTCCATAGCTCAGTAGGTAGAGCACTTCCATGGTAAGGAAGAGGTCACCGGTTCGAGCCCGGTTGGAAGCTCCATTTATTTTCCGGCCCGTTGGTCAAGTGGTTAAGACACCGCCCTTTCACGGCGGTAACACGGGTTCGAATCCCGTACGGGTCACTCCATTTCGGCCAGTCGTCCTTTCAAGGATGATTGGCCGAAATGAAAAGTGTATACTTCCCTGATTGCTGAGATATAATAGCAATTGAATACAGCGTTTCTTTCTCATCGCGTTGGGCTATAGCCAAGCGGTAAGGCAACGGACTTTGACTCCGTGATGCGCTGGTTCGAATCCAGCTAGCCCAGCCATTATTTTTTTGTACATAAAAATGGTCATGAGCCATTAGCTCAGTGACGAGCGTTACATCGTCGAATAGGCATCGAGTTGCCCCGACGCATCTGCTTCCTTGAACAGGCTGGCAGAGGAAGGGGCAGCATACTTAGAGTGTTATCCTAACTATGAGCCATTAGCTCAGTAA
>NZ_ATCO01000175.1:0-2169 GCF_000422025.1 Geobacillus sp. WSUCF1
CGAGCGTCTTTGAATCAGCTTGTAGAGGAAGAGGCACAGAGCAATTCAACGAGCGAGTTAAAAAAATAATATATGGCTCGGTAGCTCAGTCGGTAGAGCAAAGGACTGAAAATCCTTGTGTCGGCGGTTCGATTCCGTCCCGAGCCACCATTTTTATCATAGTTCCGAAAGAAGGTTCCCGCTTCATGCAAAGCTAAGTGGGAGTAGTTCACAGACATGTCAGATGTTCAAACCACCCCGGCTTAGTTCAATGGGTAGCGACGAACATTCGCATCGTCGAGTCTGTTGCGAGTTGCCTCGACGCACAAGGCTTCCTTGAATGAGCTTGAAGAGGAAGAGGCACAACCAGGCAGACAACATGAGTCACTAACTAATTTTAAATGTGCCGGCTTAGCTCAATTGGTAGAGCAACTGACTTGTAATCAGTAGGTTGCGGGTTCAAGTCCTGCAGCCGGCATTCTTATTCCTTAATAACCCCTTAAGCCATTAAGGCGGCAACCGCGAGCCATTAGCTCAGTAACGAGCGCTACATCTTCGAGTTTGCTTCGAGTTGCCTCGACGCACTTGGCATCTTTGAATCGGCTGGGAGAGGAAGAGGCAGGTAGAGTGAAACGAAGCTGTAGAGTGTTATCCTAACCATGAGCCATTAGCTCAGTAGGTAGAGCAACGAGCAAAGCATCTTCGGATTTGCTTCGAGTTGTCCCGACGCATCTGACATCTTCGAATATGCTAGTAGAGGAAGGGACATCGTTGTCTCGGAGTGTTATTGAACCCATGAGCCATTAGCTCAGTAGGTAGAGCATCTGACTTTTAATCAGAGGGTCGGAGGTTCGAGTCCTCCATGGCTCATCGTCTTGCGGAAGTAGTTCAGCGGTAGAACACCACCTTGCCAAGGTGGGGGTCGCGGGTTCGAGCCCCGTCTTCCGCTCCACTTCCGCCGGGGTGGCGGAATTGGCAGACGCACAGGACTTAAAATCCTGGGGTAGGTAACTACCGTGCCGGTTCGAGTCCGGCCCTCGGCACTTGTGCGCTCGTAGCTCAATTGGATAGAGCATCTGACTACGGATCAGAAGGTTAGGGGTTCGAATCCTCTCGAGCGCGTTTTGTCGGGAAGTAGCTCAGCTTGGTAGAGCACACGGTTCGGGTCCGTGAGGTCGCAGGTTCAAATCCTGTCTTCCCGATTTATCATGGGGCCTTAGCTCAGCTGGGAGAGCGCCTGCTTTGCAAGCAGGAGGTCATCGGTTCGATCCCGATAGGCTCCACCTTTTGACTTAAATTTGGCGGTGTAGCTCAGCTGGCTAGAGCGTACGGTTCATACCCGTGAGGTCGGGGGTTCGATCCCCTCCACCGCCACCATTATCGGACCTTTAGCTCAGCTGGTTAGAGCAGACGGCTCATAACCGTCCGGTCGTAGGTTCGAGTCCTACAAGGTCCACCATTATTATTGTTGCTTTTTTGGAGGAGTACCCAAGTGGTTGAAGGGGTCGGTCTTGAAAACCGAGAGGCGCCGCAAGGCGCGCGGGGGTTCGAATCCCTCCTCCTCCGCCATGCACTTTAAAATCGTGCCGGCTTAGCTCAATTGGTAGAGACGAGCATTCGCATCGTCGAATCTGCTGCGAGTTGCCTCGACGCATCCCACTTCTTTGAATAAGCTTGCAGAGGAAGGGACACCGAGCATTTGACTTCCTCGAATTAGCTGGGAGAGGAAGAGGCACAACCAGGCAGACAACATGAGTCACTAGCTAATTTTAAATGTGCCGGCTTAGCTCAATTGGTAGAGACGAGCATCGGCATCATCGAATTGGCTGCGAGTTGCCTCGACGCACTCAGCTTCCTCGAATCAGCTTGCAGAGGAAGAGGCACAACCAGGCAGACAACATGAGTCACTAGCTAATTTTAAATATGCCGGCTTAGCTCAATTGGTAGAGCAACTGACTTGTAATCAGTAGGTTGCGGGTTCAAGTCCTGCAGCCGGCACCAGAACGAGGCGACTATGGCGAAGTGGTTAACGCACCAGATTGTGGCTCTGGCATGCGTGGGTTCGATTCCCACTAGTCGCCCTTTTCATTAATATTCTATATTTGCGGGTGTAGTTTAGTGGTAAAACCTCAGCCACGAGCATCTGCATCATCGAATCTGCTTCGAGTTGCCCCGACGCATCTGGCTTCT
>NZ_ATCO01000176.1:0-5511 GCF_000422025.1 Geobacillus sp. WSUCF1
TTACGCTTCCCTTCGTTCCGAAGGTGTCCGTTCTAGCCATATTCTATCCTATTCGTTGGCTAACGCCAACCGACATTCATCTCCCACTTTCACTTCGCTTCAAAGTGGGAGACTTCTTTCGGAAGAAAGATGTTAAAAGAGGATTTTTCTTACGGGTGGCGAACGATACAAACAAGTGAACAAGCAAGGGAGGGATGGCGATGACCGCTGTTCGCCGTATAGGGCTGACTCTTAGCGGCAGCCAAACGATGCACGAGGCCATCCAGTTGTTGGCGGAACATGGGATAGCTGCGGTTGATGTGGTTGACGAGCACGGCCGAACGATCGGGCGGTGCACACAGCGGATGCTGCTATGGGCAGCAGCGCGTGAGATGGACCGCACGACGCCGATCAGGAATGTATTGGCGGCGTTTTCATCGGAAGCAGGACGTGAAGACAGCGGCGCAGAGACAATGAACATGGAAGTCGACTCCGCCGCGGCTGCCGAGTTGGAACGATTGCGGCATGAACTGGAGGAAGCGCACCGTCTGGCTGAGACGATGAAAACGGTGCTGGATGCGGCGTACGAAGGGGTGGTTGTCGTCGATGAGGACGGCGTGGTTCGTGAAATCAACCGGGCGTATTGCCAGTTTCTCGGCATTCGCCGGGAAGAAGCGATCGGAAAACATGTGACGGAAGTGATCGAAAACACCCGTCTGCACATTTGTGCTCAATCGGGCATTCCTGAACGTGGATACATTCAAAAGATTTACGGCCAGCCGATGGTCGTGCACCGCATTCCGATTTGGCGGGACGGCAAGGTGATCGGGGCGATCGGCATGCTTATTTTCCAAGGGGTATCGGAAGTATACGAAATTTTCCGCCGCCTGCAGGAGCTGTCGCGTGAAGCGAGCCGAAAAGAATCGAAAGAAGATGAAGAATCAAAACGCAAGGCTGCTGCGCCTGCGGCCGTCGGAGTCGAGCGGATCATTGGCCGCAACCCGGCGATCGCAGCGGTGAAGCAGATGATCCGCCGGGCGGCGCGCGTGCCGTCGACGGTGCTGATTACCGGTGAAAGCGGGACAGGGAAAGAAGTGGTGGCGCGGGCGATCCACGAAGCGGGGCCGCATGCGGACGGACCGTTTGTCAGCGTGAATTGCGCCGCCATCCCGGAGTCGTTGTTGGAAGCGGAGCTGTTCGGCTATGAGGACGGGGCGTTCACCGGAGCGAAAAAAGGGGGCAAGCCCGGCAAGTTTCAACTCGCCCATCGGGGGACGCTGTTTTTGGATGAAATCGGCGATATGCCGCTGGCCATGCAGGCGAAAATTTTGCGCGTCTTGGAAGAGAAAAAGGTGGAAAAAGTCGGCGGGCTATACGAAACCGAGGTGGACGTGCGCATTATTGCCGCGACGAACAAGCCGCTCGAGGAGATGGTGCGGAATGGAACGTTCCGGGAAGATTTGTTTTACCGCTTGAACATCATTCGCATTCATCTCCCACCGCTGCGCGAGCGGAAAACGGATATTCCGGCGCTGCTCGCCCACCATATGGAACGGATGTGCCGGCAGTTTGGCGTCGCGTTGAAGTCGTTTACCAAAGAGGCCATGGAAGTGCTTGTCGACTATTCCTGGCCGGGAAACATCCGCGAGCTGGTCAACGTCGTCGAATGGCTGATCAGCATGGTTGAAGGAGATGTGATCGAACGCGAACACTTGCCAGCGTATTTGTCGACCGTTCAACCGGCCGTCTCCGCTTTGCCAGATCAGGGTGTGAGAATAGCGGACCTATGGAAAGAAATGGTTTACCAATCCGAGCGGGAACGAATCGCTGCGGCGCTGGTGGCGGCGGGCGGCAATAAGGCGGAAGCGGCAAGGAGGCTCGGCATTCACCGCTCGACGTTATATGAAAAACTGAAAAAATACGGATTATAGACACAACGGCGGAACAGCCGTCGTTTTTGTTGTGATGTCGGATTAGTGTCTGGTTATTGTTTGATAGATGTCTTGTTTGTGTCGGTGATGGCGCTTTTGTTTTGAATCGACTTCCTTGTTGCGGTGCGCTTTGTATGTTGGTACGAAACTTGCTTTCTAAAAGAGGTGAAACCGTTATCAAAATCAGGAGGGGACGCGATGTACGAATTGTTGGTGCCCAGCCGGGTTGTGTATGGGCGCAATACGTTCGCCGAAGTCGGCCCACAGGCAAAAGCGCTCGGAACGAAAGCGCTCATCGTCAGCGACCCGGTGATGGAGAACATCGGGGTGGTTGCCCGCTGTGAGCAATATTTGCAAGAAGCAGGGCTGCCGTTTGTGAAGTATACAGGAGTCGACAGCGAGCCGACGGATGTGCATGTGAAAGAGGCGCTTGACGTCTGCCGGAGCGAGCGGTGCGATGTCGTCATCGCCATCGGCGGCGGTAGCAGCATTGACGCCGCCAAGGCGGTCGCCGTCATGATGACAAATGAAGGGGAGATCAGCGACTATATCGGCAATCAAAAGCGGTTTGCCGAAAAACCGCTGCCGCTCATTGCCATTCCGACAACGGCCGGAACGGGTTCGGAAGTGACGAAAGTAACGGTCATTATCAATACGAAGACGGACGTCAAAATGATGATTTCCCAACCGGAGCTGCTTCCAGCCGTGGCGATCGTCGACCCGTTGCTCACGGTTTCGTGCCCGCCGTCCGTCACCGCGGCCACGGGCATCGACGCCCTCTGCCATGCGATCGAGGCGTACATTTCCCGACGCGCCCACCCGGTGACCGATGCGCTGGCGCTCTCTGCCATCGAAGCGATCGTCGGTCATTTGCGCCGGGCGTATGAAAACGGTCAAGACATCGAAGCGCGGGAAAAAATGGCGATCGCCGCCATGAAAGCGGGCATGGCGTTTTCCAACGCCTCGGTGACGCTTGTGCACGGCATGTCGCGGCCGATCGGCGCGCTTTTCCACGTGCCGCACGGCGTATCGAACGCGATGTTGCTGCCGGGGGTGCTGGAGTTTACAAAAGACAGCGCCATCGAACGATTGGCGGTGATCGCCCGAATCATCAAGCCGCCGCTCAAAGACGTTTCCGATACGGAAGCAGCTGAGGCGCTTGTTGAAGAAGTGAAACAGCTTTGCCGCGATTTGCGCATTCCGAATATGAAAACGTGGGGCATCGACAAAGCGGCGTTTGACAAAGCGGTTGATAAAATGGCGGCCGATGCGCTCGCGAGCGGCAGTCCAAGCAACAATCCGAAAGTGCCGACCCATGAGGAAATCGTCGCCTTGTACCATTATTGTTATGACTATCAGTACGACACCAAAACCGTAAGTTCGTAAATGAGTCCGACGGCTGGGATGGCGATTGCAGGACGCATGACAGCGACCAGCAGCAAACGGACAGCAAAGAACGCCGCTTTTTGGAAGCGTTCAGCCCGCCGGCCGTTTCCGCGAAAGGAAGCGCTCGTCGATCATCCATAGCTCTTGTGTGCGTTCATGAACCAATCTTTTGAAAGATCGACTAGAAAGGTGGTTTCATCCATGAGTTCCGTGACCGAAACGAAAACATTGAAAAATTTTATCGGCGGCCAATGGGTCGCGTCAACATCCGGAAAAGAAGAAATCGTGCCGAACCCGGCGACAGGAGAAGTGCTGGCGAAAGTGCCGCTCTCTTCGCGCGATGAGCTTGATGCGGCGGTGGCGGCTGCGAAAGAAGCGTTCCGCGAATGGCGCAAAGTGCCCGTTCCGCGCCGCGCCCGCATTTTGTTCCGCTACCAGCAGCTCCTTGTCGAGCATTGGGAGGAACTTGCCAGACTTGTGACGCTTGAAAACGGCAAAGTGTATGAGGATGCATACGGTGAAGTGCAGCGCGGCATTGAGTGCGTCGAATTTGCGGCGGGAATTCCGACGCTTATGATGGGCCAACAGCTGCCGGATATCGCGACCGGCATCGAATCGGGCATGTACCGTTACCCGCTTGGCGTTGTTGCCGGCATTACGCCGTTTAACTTCCCGATGATGGTGCCGTGCTGGATGTTCCCGCTTGCCATCGCTTGCGGCAACACGTTTGTGTTGAAGCCGTCCGAGCGGACGCCGATGCTCGCCAACCGTTTGGCAGAGCTGTTCACCGAAGCCGGCCTGCCGGCGGGGGTGCTCAATATCGTCCACGGAGCGCATGAAGTCGTGAACGGCATTTTAGAGCACAAAGATATTAAAGCCGTCTCGTTCGTCGGCTCACAGCCGGTCGCCGAATATGTGTACAAAACGGCCGCCGCCCACGGCAAGCGCGTACAGGCGCTGGCTGGCGCGAAAAACCATTCGATCGTCATGCCGGACGCCGACCTTGATATGGCGGTGACGAACATCATCAACGCCGCGTTCGGTTCGGCGGGCGAGCGGTGCATGGCGTGTTCGGTCGTCGTTGCTGTCGGCGATATCGCTGATGAGTTAGTGAAACGGCTCAAAGAAGCCGCCGATCGCATCCAAATCGGCAACGGGCTCGACCAAGGCGTCTTTTTAGGCCCGGTCATCCGCGAGTCGCACAAAGAACGGACGATCAAATACATCGAAATCGGCGAAAAAGAAGGGGCGCTCCTTGTCCGCGATGGCCGCCGCGACTCGGCGACGAGCGGAAAAGGGTATTTCATCGGCCCGACGATTTTCGACCATGTCAAACCGGGCATGACGATTTGGACGGACGAAATTTTTGCCCCGGTTCTGTCGGTCGTCCGCGCCCGCGATTTGGACGAAGCGATTGAGATCGCCAACCGGTCGGAATTCGCCAACGGCGCCTGCATCTACACGGACAGCGCCAAAGCGATCCGCCAGTTCCGTGAAGAAATCGACGCTGGCATGCTCGGTATCAACGTCGCCGTCCCAGCGCCGATGGCGTTTTTCCCGTTCTCAGGCTACAAAAACTCGTTCTATGGCGACCTCCACGCCAACGGCCGCGACGGCGTCGAGTTTTATACGAGAAAGAAAATGGTGACGGCGAGATATGAATAGGAAAACAATGAAGCAGCCCGCTTGGATTCGGGCTGCTTTTTTATCGCCCTGAATTGGCAGGAAAATCCTTAGGGGAATTTATCGATGTATTGCGTTCGAAGGCGATTCCTTGGATGGAATATACGGAGGAACACATCAAAGATGATTGGGACACGGTGCAACAATTGAGCAATGAAAATAGGGATCGCAATGAGTAGGGTTACGGTCAACTCTACACCGATTATAGGTCTGTCGATCGTTGGTCAATTGACTCTTTTGTCTGACCTATTTGATGAAGTATATGTTCCGGAAGCTGTCTATCAAGAAATTGTTCATCACCATGCCCCACGCCATTATGGAAAAGAAGAGCTCAAACGATTGGTCAACGAGGGGGTGTTTCGACTATACCATGTAAAAAATCGCGGCCTTGTTGAAAGTTTGTATGGAAAATTCCATGCCGGGGAGTTAGAAGTTATTATTGGAGCGAAAGAACTTGGTGCTCAAGCCGTTGTGATGGATGAGCATGCTGCTAGACCATTGTCGAAACAATTCTTTTTAACATCTTTCCGAA
>NZ_ATCO01000177.1:0-8851 GCF_000422025.1 Geobacillus sp. WSUCF1
CTTCTTCATTTTCAATTTTCGCGATAATTTGGATATGTAAGGCGTCATTCGCCTCGAGCAGCTCGCGGATTTCGAGCACATCAGACGCCCGTCGCACAAACGAGGCGGCGATGAAGTCGATGCCTTGGCGGATGCCAAATAAAATATCGGCTCGGTCCTTCTCGGTGATGCCCGGCAAATTGACACGCACGCCGGGGACATTGACCCCTTTTTTGTTTTTGAGCACACCGGTGTTTAGGACGGTCGTGACAATTTCTCCAGCTTGCTTGTCGACCGCGTTGACTTCAAGGCCGATCAACCCGTCGTCCAGCAAAATTTTCGAACCAACGGACACATCATCGATCAGCCCCGGATAGGTGACGGAAATTTTTTCCGGCGTGCCGAGCACTTCGCTCATCGAAATGATGAGCTTTGCCCCTTCCTTCAGTTCGATGGCGCCGTTCTCCATATTGTGCGTGCGGATTTCCGGGCCTTTCGTATCGAGCAAAATGGCGACCGTTTGGCCCGTCCGCCTCGCCGCCTCGCGAATGTTGGCGATGCGCCGCCCGTGTTCCTCATGATCTCCGTGCGAAAAGTTGAGGCGCGCCACGTTCATCCCCGCTTCGATCAATTGCACGAGCTTGTCTACGCTCTCGCTTGCCGGCCCGATCGTACAGACGATTTTCGTTTTCCGCTTCATCACTTCTTCTTCCTTTCCCCTCGGGAATTAAATCGACAGCTCTTTCGACAATGTATACATCCGCTGATCGACCGTATGTGTTTTCGCCAACGCTTCGGCAATGTCATGGTCAACGATTTGGTTGTTTTGAATGCCAACGCAGCGGCCGCCTTTGCCTTCAAGGAGCAGCTCGACCGCACGGGCGCCGAGGCGGCTCGCTAACACGCGGTCAAACGCCGTCGGCGATCCGCCGCGCTGCACGTGGCCAAGCACCGTCACGCGCGTCTCAAAGCCGGTCGCCTCTTGAATTTGCCGGCCGAAGTCGACGCCGCTGCCGACTCCCTCGGCGACGATGATGATGCTGTGTTTTTTGCCGCGTTCATGGCCGCGCTTCAAGCGAGCGACGATGTCGTCCATGTCGTAGTCCGCTTCCGGAATCAAAATCGTCTCCGCCCCTCCGGCAAGCCCCGACCATAGCGCAATATCGCCGGCATGGCGGCCCATCACTTCGACGACGTACGTCCGCTCATGCGACGTCGCCGTGTCGCGGATTTTGTCAATGGCGTCAATGACCGTATTGAGCGCGGTGTCAAAACCGATCGTAAAATCGGTGCCTGGAATGTCGTTGTCGATCGTCCCGGGCACGCCGACGCACGGGAAGCCGTGCTCCGTCAATTTTTTCGCCCCTTGATACGACCCGTCGCCGCCGATGACGACCAGCCCTTCAATACCGTGCTTTTTCAGCTGCTCGATCCCCTTTTTCTGTCCTTCTTCCGTCTTAAACTCCGGGCAACGCGCGGTATAAAGGATGGTGCCGCCGCGATGGATGATGTCCCCGACGTCCCCGACTTCCAGCTTTTTGATATTGCCGGCGATCAACCCGGCATACCCGTGGTAGATTCCGTACACTTCCACCCCATGGTAAATCGCTTTGCGGACGACAGCGCGAATGGCCGCATTCATGCCCGGCGAGTCGCCGCCGCTTGTCAACACACCAATCCGTTTCATCATTTCCACCTCGTTTGCATCGAATTGCACACGTCCGACCTCATACGTCTTCTTGAACATCCCTAATGTACCATGAACAACAGCGGAACACAATATAGAAGCGATCGCTGAAACGGCTTACAAAAGTGGATTTTTTCACGATAGAACAAAGCTGTCCCGCGACGGAGACAGCTTTTTCCTTATCTTGCCCGAATCGTTTCCGGCAAAAACGACACTTGGCCCATTTGTTTAAATTTTTCATAGCGCTGCCGGACGAGCTCTTCGCCGTCAAGCGCCAACAGCTGTTTGAGCGAACGGCGCAGCACGTGGTCAATTTCTTTTGCCTGCTCGTCGGCGTTGCGATGAGCGCCGCCTTTGACTTCTGGAATGATTTCATCGATGACGCCGAGCGCCTTTAAGTCATGAGCGGTGATTTTCATCGTTTCCGCCGCCCGCTGCGCCAATGAGGCGTCTTTCCACAAAATCGCCGCCGCCCCTTCCGGCGAGATGACCGAGTACGTCGAGTTTTCAAGCATATGGATATGATTGCCGACGCCAAGGGCAAGCGCCCCGCCGCTTCCGCCCTCTCCGATGACGATGCAGACGACAGGCACCGTAAGCCCAGCCATTTCAAACAAGTTGCGGGCGATCGCCTCGCTTTGCCCGCGCTCTTCGGCCGCTTTGCCCGGGTAGGCGCCTTTCGTGTCGATAAAGCAGATGATCGGCCGCGAAAACTTTTCTGCCTGCTTCATGAGCCGCAACGCCTTCCGGTATCCTTCCGGATGCGGCATGCCAAAGTTACGGCGCAAGTTTTCTTTCGTATCTTTGCCGCGCTGATGGCCGATGACCGTCACGGGGAGTCCGTCGTATTTGGCGATGCCGCCGACGATCGCCTCGTCATCGCCAAAGCAGCGGTCGCCGTGGCACTCAAGAAAGTTCGTAAACAACCGCTCGATGTAATCGAGCGTCGTCGGCCGCTGCGGGTGGCGGGCGATTTGCACGCGGTCCCACGGCGTCAAATTCGCATAAATCTCGTTTTCCAGCTTGGCGAGGCGCGCCTCAAGCTTTTCGATTTCCGCCGATAAATCGACATCCGCCGTTTTCATGAACTCTTTCAACTCTTGAATTTTGCGGCGCAGCTCGACAAGCGGCTTTTCGAATTCTAATTCCGCCACCATCCCTCTTCCCCTCCTTTTTGATGAAGATCCAAGACGACCGCAAGCGTTTCTTTCAGCTCGTGGCGGTGAATGACGGCATCAAGCTGCCCGTGCTTCAGCAAAAACTCCGCCGTCTGGAAATCGTTCGGCAGCTCTTCGCGCACCGTCTGCTCGATGACGCGGCGGCCGGCAAAACCAATGAGCGCCCCCGGCTCGGCAAAGTTATAATCCCCAAGCGAGGCGAAACTCGCCGATACACCGCCGGTCGTCGGGTGGGTCATGACGGAGATGAACAAGCCGCCGTCGTTGCTGAACCGTTTGAGCGCCGCGCTTGTTTTCGCCATTTGCATGAGGCTCAACACCCCTTCCTGCATGCGGGCGCCGCCGGAAGCGGTGAAAATGAGAAACGGCATCTGCTGTTTGTGCGCCCGTTCGACGGCGCGGGTGATTTTTTCGCCGACGACCGAGCCCATGCTGCCCATGCGAAACGATGAATCCATGACAGCAATGACGAGCGGATGGCCATAAAGCGCTCCTTCGCCGGTGACGACCGCCTCGTTCAGCCCTGACTTGCGCCGGTCTTCTTCCAGTTTTTCGATGTAGCCCGGAAAGCCGAGCGGATTGACCGAGATCATATCGGCGTCATACTCGCGGAAGCTGCCGTCATCAAGAAGGCTTGCAATCCGTTCACGCGCCGGCATCGGATGATGGTAGCCGCAGCTTAGGCAAACGCGCAAGTTTTTGATCAACTCTTTTGTATACATAATTTTCTTGCATTGCGGACATTTCGTCATCACGCCTTCCGGCACTTCATGCCTCGCTTGTTCTGAAGGCAGCGGTGCATACTTTTTCTTTTTCACAAACAAGTCTTTCCACACGAGGGAGCCCCTCCTTTGCGTTTTCGCCTCTCTACTACTTTATCGAAAATGGACATCATTGTTTGTCAAACGATGTCCGGCCCGTTTCGACAACGGCGAAGGCCGTTGCGCCTCCCAGACGGCGACAGTCTCCGCCGGATCTTGCCTTTCCAAAGCGGCGAGCAGCTGTTCATAACCGGCGTCGGCAAGGGGCGGCTCGGGCGCAAATGAAGCGGCAAACCCCGACAGCACCCGCCAAATGCGGGCGAGCAAAACATTGCCAGCCGCTTCCACCACCGTCTCGAAAAACCGCGCGAAATCAATCGGTTTTTGACGAACGATTTTTTTCAACTCGTCTACGTCCTCCGCGCTCCGGCGCCGACACGCAAGCGCAAGCAACAGGCGCTCGATGAGCCATTTTGTTTCCGCCAAATCGGCCTTCGCCCGTTCGTTTTCCAACAAAAACATCGCCAACAGGTCGATCAGCTGGTGGCTGCCGACCTCACGCCTATACCTCCCCTCGCCGCGCCGCGTTTCAATCAAGCCGAGAAATTCAAGCGCCCGCAACGCCTCGCGCACCGATGAACGCCCGACGCCGAGCCGTTCGGCCAGCTCGCGCTCCGACGGCAGCTTGTCGCCAGGGGCTAGGTTGTCTTCCGCCATCATGCGGTGGATATGTTTCAACGTCTCGGCATACACGTTCTCCTCTTTGATACAATGACCCCTCTCCTTCGCTTCATCCACTGGTCTGACCACCTAATGGTTATACGATATAACAAAATAGCGAAATAGTAAAGGGTGACTTATTTGACAGCGACGCGCCCAGCACCGAATAGAGAGAGCAATTCGTCGACAAGCGGCGCGGTGAAGTCAACCGCATACCGTTCCGGCAGGCGGAGAAGCTTCCGCTTCGCTTCGTCGTATAAATAAACCGGAATGCTTCCGTGGTGTTGTTCGAGCAGCTGCTTCAACGCCGCAAGCCGCGGTCCATCCGATAGCGCATGGCCTGCGTTAATATACAGCGCTGACACGAGCAGGCGCTCGGCGCGGCGAATGATGAGCTGACGCCGTCCGCCGCGCACCTCAATCGTTCCGGCAAGCAATACAAACTGTCCTTCTTTCAATACGTCCGCCGCGCGGCGGTAAACGTTCGGAAACGCCACCGCCTCCAATTCCCCGCTCTCATCGCCGACGGTGAAAAACGCCATTTCTTCACCCTGCTTTGTCCTCGTTTTCCGTATGCGGACGACCGCTCCCCCGACTACAGTTGACGGACCTTGCACATCGGCAACACACACCGCCCCCGCCGCTTGCAGCAACGGGCGGCACACCGCCGCCGGATGCGGGGTGACGGCGAAGCCAAGAAACTCCGCTTCCCGCCGCCGCCGTTCGGACAAAGGCCACGAATGTGCGGCAGCATATTTCGGTTTTAACGACAGCCCTCCGGCTTGCAGCGCCTGAACCCATTGCGCATGTTCGATCGCAATGTCAATGCTGGCAAGAAGCGAAGCCCGATCTGCACCGAACTCGTCAAACGCCCCAACGGAAATGAGCGCCTCGAGCGCCGGGCGCCCGAGCCCTTTTGGCAGCAAGCGAGCAGCGAAATCAAAGAAGTCGGCAAACGGTCCGTTCGCTTTCCGCTCCTCGACAATCAGCTTCGCCGCCGAGCCGACTTGCTTCACCATCGCGAGCCCAAGGCGAATGGCGCTCCCCTCCACAAAAGAGCGAAAACCGCTTTTGTTGACCGACGGCAAAAGGACGTTGATCCCTTTTCGCGCCGCCTCCCAATAGTATACCGCCGCTTTTTCTCGGTCGCCGGAAGCATTGGTGAGCATGACCGCATAAAAACAAAGCGGGTAATGAGCTTTCATATACGCCATCGCATACGACAACAGCGCATAGCTGACCGCGTGGCTTCGGTTGAAGCCGTAATCGGCAAAGCGGACGATGTGTCGGTACAGTTCCTCGGCGACTGCTTTCGGATAGCCGTTCGCCACGCAGCCGGCGACAAACGCCTGACGCTGCTCAGCAAGCAGCGCTTTCTCTTTTTTCGCCACCGCCCGGCGAAGCACGTCCGCTTGTCCGAGCGAAAATCCGGCAAGCCGGGCGGCGATTTGCATAATTTGCTCCTGGTAGATCAACACCCCGTATGTGGGCGCCAAAATCGTCTCAAGATCAGGATGGGCATAGGACACCGGCTCTTCCCCGCGCTTGCGCCGGATGTAAACGGGGATCATTTGCATCGGCCCTGGCCGATACAAGGCATTGACGGCGACGACATCTTCCAATTGCGACGGCCGCAGCTCGGCGAGCACACGCTTCATCCCGCTTGATTCCAGCTGAAAAATGCCGTTTGTATCTCCAGCGCCAAGCAGCGCGTACGTTTTTTCATCATCAAGCGGCAGCGTGCGGATGTCAAACGGCTTTCCTGTCTGCCGCTCGATCAAACGCACGATCTGCTCGATCAACGTGAGCGTGCGCAAACCGAGAAAATCAATTTTCAGCAATCCAAGCGCTTCAAGCGCCCCCATCGCGTATTGCGTCAGCGGCCATTCGCCATGGCTTGGCTGCAGCGGCACGAAGCGAACGAGCGGCTCCGGGCTGATGATGACACCAGCAGCGTGGATCGACGTATGGCGCGGCAGCCCTTCCAGTTTTTGCGCAACAGCCAGCCACTCTCTCCCTTGCGGAACCGCTGCCACCGCTCGCCGAAAAGCGGCGGACTCGGCATGCCATTGGCGGAGCGTCACACTTTGTTTGCTCGGCAAGAGCGCCGCAACCTGTTCCGCCTCCCGCCCAGGGACGCCAAGCGCTTTGGCCGTCTCGCGCAGCGCCGCTTTGGCGCCGAACGTGCCGAACGTAATGATTTGCGCAACGCGGTCGCGCCCGTATTTATCCGCCACATAGCGAATCACTTCTTCGCGCCGGTCATCAGGAAAATCCAAGTCAATATCCGGCACCGACGCCCGCTCCGGATTTAAAAACCGTTCAAACAAAAGCCCATACTTGATCGGATCGACATCGGTGATCGACAATGCGTAGGCGACAAGCGACCCGGCCGCCGAACCGCGGCCCGGGCCGGTTAAGATGCCGCGCCGGCGGGCGTAGGCGAGCACATCGGCGACGATCAAAAAATAGTCGCTGAAATGAAGCGACTGAATCACATCCAGCTCATGCGAAAGCCGACGCCAGTAGCGCTCATCGGCCGACGGCACGCGTCGGGCGAGCCCTTGTTCCGATAAGCGGCGCAAATAACTGTCGGCCGTCTCTCCGTCCGGAACGGGATACGCCGGCAGCCGCCAGCCGCCAAACTCGATCTGCAGCTCGCATTGATCGGCGATCGCCAGGCTGTTCTCGAGCGCCTCCGGCAAGTCCGCAAACCGGCGCGCCATCTCCTCTGGCCCCGCCAAATAGCGGCCGTTATCGTCCTCAATGTCAGCGAGCAGCGCGCCGCGGCCGATGGCCTGCAAGCAACGCCACGCCACGGCATCGCTGCGCTCCACGTAACGGACGTCGTTCGTCGCCACGATCGGGACGCCGGTTTCCTCCGCCAGCTGCAACAACCCGGCTTCATATGGGGCTCGCGTTTGCTCGCCGCGCTGAACGGCGACATACAGCCGTCCTGGAAACAGCTGATGATAGCGGCCAAGCGCCTCTTTCGCCCGCTCCCATTCGTCGGCGGCCACAAGCGACTCGACGCGTCCCTCGCTTCCGGGAGTGATGGCGATGATGCCGCCGCTTAAGCGCACAAGAGCGGCTTCCTCCATATGCTTTGTTTCCCCCATTTGCATCATGGTGCTGATTTCAAGCAAATGGCGATACCCCTCTTCATTGGCGGCCAAGAGCACGAGCGGGAACGCTTCCTCCCCAGAAAGAGCGACATCAGCCGTCACGCCGATAATCGGGCGAATGCCGTTCTGCTTGCATTCCCGGTAAAACGGAATAGCGCCATACAACACATTCCGGTCCGTGAGCGCGAGCGCTTGATAGCCGAGCTGTTTCGCCCTCGCTGCAAGCGCCTCCACCGCCGCCGCACTTTGAAACAAACTGTATCCGCTCAACACATGCAAGTGGACGAACATCATGACCATCCCTCCCTCATCCGTGCGCTTGACGGGCGAAAACTTTTCTTTCGGCTACATACTCCGTCCACCCTATTGATATACATAGATAAGAGAGAAAGAAAGGGCGGGGAAACGCATGAACGAAAAAGCGGCCTTCTTGCCGGCGTTTATTCAAAGCTATTTTATCGCCGTCGGCGTGCTGCTTGGCGGCGCCATCATCGGCGCGCTCGGCGCGTTTTTGAGCGGCGGCCAGCCGCTGACGGCCATGTACCGATTTGCCGGCGATTTGCGCATTTGGGCGGTCGTCGCCGCCATCGGCGGGACGTTTGACACGTTTTACGTCGTTGAGCGAGGGCTGTTTTTAGGGGAAACGAAAGACATCGTGCGGCAATTTTTGCTCATTTTGTCCGCCATGGGCGGAGCACAGACCGGAGTGGCGATCATCACGTGGCTGACACAGGAGCACATTTCGCCATGAGAATTCCTCCGTATTACCAATACCCGTCATGGCAGCGCTTTTTTGCCGGCGCGGCGATCGGAGCGCTCATCAGTTGGTTTGTCTTTTTGTATATGTTCGGCGTCTTGCAGGAAAAACAAGTGCGGCACGTCAATGAGCTCAACGAACAGATCGCCGATTTGCAAAACGAAATTCGCATTTGGCAGGAAGACTATATTCATTACAATAAGGAAATGAAAAAAAAAGCTGACCGTTCAGGACGTTTCCGTCCATCTCGCCAACGCCGAGCAATATAAACTTGATTCATACACGACGTTTCGCATTGAAGACAGCGTCAAAGAAGATTTGTCCCATTTGATTACGAAAGATATCGAAACGGTGTACAACAGCCGCGAACTGATTGAGCGGGCAATTGAAAACAAAACGTATACGATCCACGAGAAGACATACCGGCTTGAACTTCACACACTCACGATCTTTACCTTGTTGGCCGTCGAAGTGAAACTGACGCCGCTTTCGTAGAGCGCGCCTTGCCGCCCCATTCCGCCGCGGTGGAGTGCCAAACAAGCGCGTCTTGCGGGAAAAGAGGGTGTCCCGAAAGCCTTCGGGACGCCTTCTCCTATCAACATGACGCTTCATTTGAAACAACAACTTTGTGACATACTCCCACC
>NZ_ATCO01000179.1:0-7701 GCF_000422025.1 Geobacillus sp. WSUCF1
CCTCCACTTCAAGCGTGAGCGAAGTGGGGGTAGTTGACTGGTTTTCCCAATCAAGCTCCTTTCCCAATTAAAAAGGAGGCGGCCTGCCATATGGCAGTGTTCGCCTCCTCATGACTCATCGCTCTAGGCATGGATCGCTCCTATATATGATTGATTCCGAGCCCGGCCGCCTCGTGCTCGAGCCCGCGCACCGGGGCGCCGATCGTCCCGTACAACGCAACGGCGATCCATTCCCCTTCGTTCGGTTGTTCATACGGCATACCGCGCACGACGGCGAAACGAAGGCCAGCGGTTCTCAACAAATCTCCCAGCTCTACCTGCCCTCTCGTCACGCCATGCACTGCCTCTAAAATTGCATGGTATAAGGCGTGCATCTCGCGGTACACGCCGCCGTCCACCACTCCATGCCGCTTTGCCGCCGTCTCAATCGCCGCGACGATTTTTTGCGGCTCCATCGCCCCGACCCGCCCTTGGCAATAGCGCCAAGCGAGCGCCTCAAGCTGGTTGAGGATCGGGTCTTCCTCTCCCTCGTCCAGCATCGCCAGCAGCAATGCCAGCCGGCCGATGCGCGCTTGTCTTGGTTCCATGGCTTCTACACACCTATTGGTCTTTTTTTCTATTGTATGATGACAATGAAAGCGATGTCAATGATGAATTTCCATTTTTTAGTTCATTAAAACAGTAACAGGCTGAACGATCGCCTTTATACTTCTGGATGGAAAATAGTTAGAAACATCTGCCTCGTGGCGAGCTATGGGCGACTCCCTCTTCTCGTCTTACCATGATCAATTCCGGTTTCCATTTTTTTGATTATATGATATCATATAAGTATCAAATTGACACTATTAGGGGGATAGGTTATGAGAGAACAAGAAGCATGGCGCATAGATGGATTTATCGGCATCGGATGCATCGCTCTTTTCGTTCTGGCTGGTTTTGTCAGCCTCATTCAAGCGCAGCTCTTATTGGCCGTTTTCTGCTTCGCCCTTGCCGCCTTCTTGGCGACTGGCATCACGATCGTTCAGCCGAATCAAGCAAAAGTGATCATTTTTTTCGGCCGCTACTTTGGCACGATTCGCGACAGCGGGCTGTTTTTCACCGTGCCGCTCACCGTTCGAAAGAAAGTATCGCTGCGCGTGCGCAACTTCACGAGCAACAGGTTGAAAGTGAACGATGTTCAAGGCAATCCAATTGAAATCGCCGCCGTCGTCGTCTTCCGCGTCATCGATTCAGCCAAGGCGGTGTTTGACGTTGATGATTATGAACAATTCGTCGAGATTCAAAGTGAAGCCGCTATCCGCCATGTGGCGACAAAATATCCGTACGACACGTTTGAAGACGACAACGAGATCACGCTGCGCGGCAATGCGGATGTCATTTCTGATGTGCTTGCCCAAGAATTGCAAGACCGGCTGCGCATTGCCGGAGTTGACGTGATGGAAGCGCGCCTCACCCACTTGGCCTACTCGCCGGAAATCGCGGGCGCCATGCTCCAACGCCAGCAAGCCGCCGCCATTTTGGCCGCCCGGAAAAAGATCGTCGAAGGCGCCGTCTCGATGGCGCGCATGGCGATCGAACAGCTTGACAAAGAAAACGTTTTAGAGTTAGATGATGAACGAAAAGCCGCAATGGTGAACAACTTGATGGTGGCAATCGTCTCCGAACGCGCCGCCCAGCCGGTGATCAATACCGGCAGTCTATACTAATGGTTGTGGAGTGCAATGACAAAGAAAAAACAATTCCCTTTGCGCATTGATTATGACCTGTACGCCATACTAGAGCAATGGGCGCAAGACGAGTTTCGCAGCGTCAACGCCCAAATCGAGTATTTGCTGCGGGAGGCGGCAAAGCGCGCTGGACGGCTCGGAAAAGGAAAAAACGATCCAAAACAAGGAAGCTAGCCGATGACGGCTGGCTTCTTTTGTTTTTCAGTCATGGGCATTTGTTGCCGAAATATAATGATAGTAGAGCTCTTTTTCGAAAGAGGGACGACCTAATGGCCCACCTGCTGTCGCCGCTTACAGCCATTACGAAATTTTATGGATCGTCCCGCCGCGCTTTCAACAACTTAGCCGCCTTTGGCGCCATGCGGAAGGAGGATGAGCATGGAAAGCTACTATGCTGTGCTCGAAGCGATCGCCGGCGCACCAGGCGACGGCGTGTTAGCCATCATCATCAGTGTGGAAGGCTCGGCTTATCAAAAAGAAGGAACATGCATGTGGATTGGCGCAAACGGGGAAACGGTCGGGCTGCTGAGCGGCGGATGCCTCGAAGAAGCGGTGGCGGCCTACGCGCGTGAGGTATTGGCGAACCGCCAGGCAACCGCTGTTTCGTTTGACTTGCGGACTGAGGATGATTGGTCGTGGGGGCAGGGCGCCGGCTGCAACGGCCTCGTCCACATTTGGCTCGAGCCGGTCACAAGCGACGCAAAACTCGATTGGCTGGCGCTCAAGCGTTGCCTTGACCGCGGCGAACATGTACTGATGGTCCGAAGCATCATGTATCCAGACGAGCGGCCGTTTTTCCAAAGCGAAACAGGCGAACAATTCGGCGGTTGCCGTCGGACGCCGCATCGGGAATGGCGCGAATGGCTTCACAAAACGCCGTTTTATCAAGGGCGAAGCGGTTTGTACGAAGTGGACGGGGAAACATTTTACGTTCAGCACTTTTGGCCAAAACCGCGCCTTGTCGTATTCGGCGCCGGATCAGACGCCCCGCCGCTCGTCTCAGCCGCCAAAGCCGCCGGGTTCTCCGTCACCGTAAGCGATTGGCGTCCGGCGTTTTGCCATCCATCCCACGTGCCGGACGCCGATGCCTTCGTCATGGGCTTTCCCCATGAAACTGTTCCGCGGCTTCGCCTAAACGAGCGCGACTTTGTTGTCATCATGACCCACCAGTTTGAACGCGACCGCGAACTCGTTTCCTTGTTAGCCGACATGCCACTCGCTTATCTCGGTGTGCTCGGTCCGCGGCGGCGCACGGACCGCCTCTTTCCTTCCGGCTCGACGCCTCCATTTGTCCGTTCGCCGGCAGGGCTTTCCATCGGCGCACGCGGTCCGTATGAGATCGCCGTCAGCATCACTGCCGAATTGATCAGCGTCCTTCGCAGGCGGTCAACGGAGAGAGTATGATGAGTCGCCCAACCATCGCTGGCATTTATTTGGCGGCTGGAGAAAGCCGGCGGATGGGAACGGATAAACGCGCTTTGCCCTGGGGGGAAAGCACGCTGGGCGCTGCCGGCCTTCAGGCTGCGCTTCATTCTTGCCTTGCGCCCGTCATCGTTGTCGTCCCTCCAGACGATGCGCTCGCGTGGCTTCCGGCTGAACTTCGGAATCATAAAAAGTGCCGCTTCGTCCGCTGCGCAGCCCATCATGGCGGTCAAGCGCATTCGCTTGCCTGCGGCCTGCAAGAAGCAGTCGCTAGCGGGGCCGACGCCGCCGCTGTGCTGCTCGCCGATCAGCCGTTTGTCACGTCTGAAACGATTGAGGTGCTGGCCGGCCTTTATCGCCGCCACCGTCCTGATTACGTCGCCTTCGCCCGCTTCGGCACGCCGATGCCCCCAGTCATTTTTGGAAAACAAATGTTTCCTTCCCTGCTTTCTCTAAAGGGCGATGCCGGCGGGCGTGCGCTCCTTCGCGACCCCCACTGGCGCGGCCTTTTGTATGAAGGCGGCGAAACAGCCAGCCTCGACATTGACACGAAAGATGATTATAAACATGCCGTCATCGTTCGAGAAGAAAAGGAGGGACGCCCCCATGGCCGTCGGTAAAAGCATTATCCGCAAAGAAGCGTGGGATAAAGTGACCGGCCGGGCGAAATATACGAACGATTTCAAAGAACAGGGGATGCTTCATGCCTCTTTGGTGACAAGCCCATACGCCCACGCGCGCATCCTCTCGCTGGAGGCACGCCGCGCGCTCGCCGCCCCCGGCGTCCATGCTGTTGTGACCGGTGAAGGGCTTCCGCTCACCGGTGAAGACATGCGCGATCGTCCGCCGATCGCCGTCGACAAAGTGCGCTACTATGGCGAAGTCGTCGCCGTCGTCGTAGCCGATACGCTCGCGCAAGCCGAACAAGCAGCCCGCCTCGTCCGCGTCGTTTACGAACCGCTTCCAGCCGTCGGCTCGCCGCGCGAGGCGTTGAAAGAAGGCGCTCCATTATTGCATGAACATCTCGACCGCTATGAAAAAAACAAAACGACTCATCCTGAGCCAGGGACAAACGTCGCCCACCGGACGAAAATCCGAAAAGGCAACATTGAACAAGGGTTTGCTGAAAGCGACGTCATCGTCGAAACAAGCGTATCGTTCGCCCCTTCCGATCATATCGCGATGGAAACACGCTGCGCCACGGCAGAAATTTGGCCGGACGGCACGATCCATATTTCCGCCTCCTCACAGTCACCGTTTATGATCAAGAAGTTGCTTCATACGTATTTTGGCGAAGAAACCGGCAAAGTCATCGTCCATACGCCGCTTGTCGGCGGCGCCTACGGAGGAAAAGCGCCCGTCCAGCTTGAGCTGCTTGCCTACCTTGCCTCCAAAGCGGTCGGCGGCCGAAAAGTGAGCGTCTGGAACAGCCGCGAGCATGACATGGTCACTTCGCCCGTCCATATCGGTTTGGAGGCAACCGTCAAAATCGGCGCGACAAAAGAGGGCTTGTTCAAGGCCATGGAAATCTTATTTCTATTTGACGGCGGGGCTTATTCCGACAAGGCGATCGATGTCAGCCGCGCCGCAGCCGTCGATTGCACCGGCCCGTACCATGTCGAAAACGTCTTTTGTGATTCATTGTGCGTCTATACGAATCGCCCGTACGCGACGCCGTTTCGCAGTTTTGGCCATTGCGAACAGGCATTTGCCGTCGAGCGGGCCATCGATGAATTGGCACGAACGCTTCAACTTGACCCATGGGAGGTGCGGCGCAAAAATGCCATCCGCCCGGGGCATACGACCCCGACGCAAGTGCGGCTCACGAAAAGCAACGTCGGCAACATATCAGCCTGCCTCGACCGGTTGCGCGAGCTGATGCGCTGGGACGAGTGGCAGCGCGTCGAAGTGGACGCTTATACGGTAAGAGCAAAGGGAATCAGCAGCGGCTGGAAAACATCGACGATCGACACAGATGCTAGCTCGGGCGTCATCTTAACGTTCAACTCCGACGGCAGTGTCAACGTCATCTCCGGCGTCGTCGAAATCGGAACCGGAACGAAAACGGTGCTCGCGCAAATCGTTGCTGAACGGCTGAAGATGGACGTCGATTGTGTCCATGTCAAAATGGATATTGATACGCAAACGACGCCGGAACATTGGAAAACAGTCGCCAGCCGCGGGACGTTTATGGACGGACGTGCGGCGCTTGCCGCTGCCGACGACGCCATCCGTCAGTTAAAAGACATCGCCGCCTGCGTCTTGCGGGCCTCGCCGGACGATTTGGAAGTCGGGTTCGGGCGCGTCTTTTTGCGCGATGACCCGGCCATCTTTCTTCCGATCAAAGACATCGCCTATGGCTACAAGTTTCCGAACGGCAACGCCATCGGCGGGCAAGTGATCGGGCGCGGCCGCTACATTTTGCGCCACTTGACCCCGCTTGATCCGGAGACCGGCGCCGGCAAACCGGGACCGGAATGGGGCGTATGCGCCGAGGGAGTGGAAATTGAGTTCAACCGCCGCGACTACACGTATCGCATTGTCAAAGCGTATGCGGTCATTGATGCCGGCAAAGTGCTCAACCCAAAGGCAGCGCTTGGCCAAGCGATGGGGGCGATGAGCATGGGGCTAAGCTTTTCCAGCCGCGAAGGGTTTCTTTTTGACAACGAACAGCGCGTGTTAAACCCACAGTTGCGCACATACCGGCCGATTCGCTTCGGCGAACATCCAGAGTACATCGTTGAGTTTGTCGAAACGCCGCAAATCGATGCCCCATACGGCGCTCGCGGCATCGGCGAACATGGCTTGATCGGCATGCCCGCCGCCTTGGCAAACGCCTTGTCGCTCGCTGCCGGCGTGCCGCTCAATGAACTGCCGCTTGTGCCTGAACTCATTTGGCGGACACAGAAAGGGGACTCCTATGGTTCCGTTTGACTTTGCCTACTACCGGCCGCAGTCGATCGCCGAAGCGACAGCGCTGTTTGCGGCGCTCGAGCGGGATGGAAAACGACCGCTCTACTACGGCGGCGGCACGGAAATCATCACGTTGTCTCGGTTGAACCTTGTCCGCACCGCGGCCGTCATTGACATAAAATCGATCCCTGAGTGCCGGGCGCTTGAGGCGAGCGCCGATCCTCTCGTGCTTGGAGCGGCGCTCTCCCTCGGCGAGCTCGAAGAAGCAAATCCGTTCCCGTTATTGACAAAAGCGGCGCGAGAAGTCGCCGACCGGACAGCGCGCAACCAAATTACGCTCGGCGGCAACATCTGCGGACAAATTTTTTACCGTGAGACCGCACTGCCGCTATTCGTCGCCGAGGCGGATGTCATCATCGCCGGACCATACGGCATCAGGCAATGCCGCTTCCTTGACTTGTTTCATCAACAGCTGCAGCTTGGCCGCGGTGAATTTGTCGTCCAGTTCAAGGTTGACCGTGCCACCGCCACCCTGCCCCATTTCCACCGCAAGCGCCGCAAGCAAGGGGAAGTCGGCTACCCGCTTGTGACGATTGCAGCGCTGAAAAAAGACGGGACGGTTCGCGCTGCTCTAAGCGGCGTCTGTCCGTTCCCGTTCCGCTCCGCTGAAGTTGAGGCGCATGTAAACGACCGGAGCCGCCCAGTTGGTGAACGAATCCAAGCAGCGGTTGACGCCTTCCCGCGCCCGATTTTGCACGATATTGAAGGCTCAGCAGACTACCGGCTGTTCGTGGCCGCCCAGCTGCTTGAAGATATGCTTCGTGAGCTCGGAGACGGAGAAACCGTCTAAACAGGAGGTGAGCATGCGGACATGGAGGAAACGACAAAGCGGGAGCTTGTGCTGCACGTTAATGGAGAACGAAGATCGATCGTCACTCGCCAAGCCGAAACGCTGCTGTTTGTTTTGCGCGATGGGCTGGGGCTGACCGGGGCCAAGCCAGGCTGTTTGAACGGCGACTGCGGCGCCTGCACCGTCTTAGTCGACGGCACGCCGATCAAATCATGCATGATGCTGGCTATCGAAACGGTCGGCAAAGAGATCACCTCGATCGAAGGGCTTGATGATGCCCCCATTCAGCACGCCTTCGTCCGCCACTTCGCCTTTCAGTGCGGCTATTGCACTCCTGGGTTCATTATGAACGCCCACGCGCTCATCGAGCGGCACCCAAACGCCGATGAGGCGACGATTCAAGAATGGCTGGAGTCGAATATTTGCCGCTGCACAAGCTATCAAGAAATTGAAGCGGCGGTCAAAGAAGTGCTCGAAGCCAAAAAAGCAAAACCAACAGATCCTTGACGAGCAATGGATATCCCGCACCCAATCGGGATATTCTTTTTTGATGCGGTATACATCTCATCGAAAAGGCTGGTGATTTACTAGGGCAACAGCTTCCCGGAATCGCTTCTCAAGTAGAAAATCCTTGTAGCATCAGCCCCTATTTTCACACGTTCACCCATCGATCAAGGAAAACAGCGGTTTTTCACCGGCCTTCTAAATAGCTATTGACAAAAATATAACGTTAACGTTAATGTTATGTTTGTAAAACAGATCGTTCACTGTGATCACGGGAAAGCGAGG
>NZ_ATCO01000180.1:0-10555 GCF_000422025.1 Geobacillus sp. WSUCF1
AGGTGGTGGGTAGTTCACCGAGAGAGGCCATTGGCAAAAGCTGTCCGCCGGATCGATCCCCAAGCCGATTCGGACAGCTTTGTTTTCTCATCGCCATCAAGGCGGCTCCATCTTCATGATTTCATCCGTGCAACAACGAATGAACATCCGTATACGGCATGTTGTGCGCCGCCGCGACCGCTTCGTACACGATGTGCCCATCGAGCGTGTTGATCCCTTTTAACAGCGCCGGGTTATCCAAGCACGCGGCGCGGTAGCCTTTGTTGGCGATTTGCAAGGCGTATGGGATCGTCACATTCGTCAAGGCAAACGTTGACGTACGCGGCACCGCACCCGGCATGTTGGCGACGGCGTAATGGACGACGCCGTGCTTGACGTATGTCGGATCGTCATGCGTCGTGACGCGGTCGGTCGTTTCGAAAATGCCGCCTTGGTCAATGGCGACGTCGACCAACACCGATCCCGGCGTCATCGAGCGCACCATCTCTTCCGTCACCAGCTTCGGCGCTTTCGCCCCCGGGATCAAGACGGCGCCGACGACCAAATCCGATTCGCGCACGCACTCGGCGATATGGTACGAGTTGGACATGAGCGTCGTCACGTGGTCGCCGAACAAATCATCGAGCTCGCGCAGCCGCTCGGCGTTAATGTCCAAAATCGTCACGTCTGCCCCGAGACCGACCGCGATTTTCGCCGCGTTCGTCCCCGCCGTTCCGCCGCCGATGATCGTCACTTTGCCGCGCCGCACTCCGGGCACGCCGCCAAGCAAAATGCCTTTTCCGCCGTGCGGCTTCTCAAGAAACTGGGCGCCGACTTGCACGGACATGCGGCCGGCGACTTCACTCATCGGCGTCAACAGCGGCAGCGAGCCGTTCGCCAGCTGCACCGTCTCATAGGCGATGCCAACCACCTTTTGTTCGACGAGCGCTTTCGTGAGCGCTTCGGCCGCGGCCAAATGCAAATACGTAAACAAAATAAGCCCAGGACGGAAATAGCGGAACTCCTCAGGCAGCGGTTCTTTCACTTTCAACACCATCTCCGCCGCCCAAGCATCTTCCGCGTTCGGCACGATCACTGCCCCGGCTTTTTCATACTCGGAATCGGAAAACCCCGACCCAGCGCCGGCTTCCGTCTCCACATACACGTCATGCCCCGCTTTGACGAGCGTCATCACGCCGGCCGGGGTAATGGCGACACGGTTTTCATTGTTTTTGATCTCCTTTGGAATGCCGATCTTCATCACATTTTCCTCCTTTTTCCTTCCCGCTTCTCCTTTTATTGTGCCCCGTTTCGCGCAAAAGCAAACGAAAAAGGAGGAGGCGCTGTTCTCAACGGAAAAGATGGCGGTAAATGACGTTTGCTCCGCCGGTGACGTCAATGATGGCACCGGTGATGAAATCCGAGTCGTCCTCGCATAAAAACGCGATCACGCGGGCGATATCTTCGCCTGTGCCCGGGCGCCCGACCGGCGTTTCCGCATCCCTTCTCGCGCGGGCGTCGGCGATCCCCGCTTCTTTCATATCGCCGACAATGTTGCCTGGGCACACCATATTGGCGGTAATTCCATATTCTGCCTCTTCCAAGGCGATCGTTTTCGTCAGCGACACCAATCCGACTTTCGCCGCGCCGAACGCCGAGCGGTGCACCCAGCCCGGGGCGTCCGCCGCTCCTTGAAATCCGTACGTAATGATGCGGCCAAACCGCTGTTTTCGCATAATCGGGATCGTCCGCCTCACTAAATGGAAGACCGAGCTCAAATTGCCTTCAATCATTTCGTACCATTCGTCTTCCGTATAATCGGCCAGCTTTTTCCGCTCGAAAATGTAGGGGCCTGCGTTGTTAATAAGGCAGTCAATGCGGCCGAACCGCTCCATGGCTGCATCCACTAACCGCTCCAAATCCTCTTTTCTCGTCACATCCCCTTTCACAAACTGAAGGCGGTCGGCGGCGCTGCGGTGCTTCTCGGCAAGCGAGCGCACCGCCTGCTCATCGCTCCGGTAGTTCACCGTCACCGAGTAGCCTTGATCAAGCAACAGCTCCGTCACCTTTCTCCCCAATCCTTTCGCTCCGGCCGTGATCAACGCATGCCGCACCCTTCTCCCTCCTCGTCGCGATTTGCTGTCTCATTTTTACTTTACTACAAACAAGGGGGAATACAAAAAAATAACCATAACGCGTAGGCGCTATGGCTATTCGCCGACTTCGCGGCGCGGGTCGTAATACGATTCGTCATCGTCAATGATGCCGCTCTCGTACGATTCGGTAATTTGTTCGGTGATCGTCCTCACTTCTTCCTCCTCGTACTGCCAGTCGTTATGCCGCTTTTCCATCGCCCTTCCTCCTTCTTTCACAAAATCTCAATATATGGCCTAGTTTCTCGTCAAAGGGCGATGGGTATACCATATATAGAGATAGCATTTTTCACCAAAGGGAGGGGAGAACATGACCATGACCTACCAAACGATCGTCGTCGCCGTCGATGGCTCGAAGGAAGCGGAATGGGCGTTCAAAAAAGCGGTTCAAATCGCCAAGCGAAACGGGGCGAAACTCATTTTGACCCACATCATCGACTTGCGCGGCTTTACGACCGTTGAAGCGCACGATTATGCCCTCGCCGAACGTTCGGAACAGTATGCGAACGAATTGCTTGAGCGGTATAAAAACCAAGCCGTCGCCGCTGGACTCGACGATGTGGACACCGCGGTCGAATTCGGCTCGCCGAAAGTGAAAATCGCCAAAGACGTCGCTCCGAAATACAAAGCCGACCTCATCATTTGCGGGGCGACCGGGTTGAACGCGGTCGAGCGGTTTCTGATTGGCAGCGTCTCGGAAAACATCGTCCGCCATGCGAAATGCGATGTGCTTGTGGTCAGGACACCGAAAGAATAGCCTTCCGCGCCCAACGAATGCATCCATTCTCTGTGCCGCCGGCAAATGCCAAAAAAGAACACCCCGCCGTTACGGGGTGTTTAGCTTTTCTTTCGCTTTTTCAAGCGCCGCCCGCACTTCAGCAAAACCGGTGCCGCCGGCGCTGTTGCGGCGGTTGACGGCCGTGCGCGGGTTCAAGGCGTCATAAATGTCTGCGTCAAAGAGCGGCGACGCTTCTTTGTACACGTCAAGCGGCAAGTCGGCCAAAAAGACGCCTTTCTCAATGCAAAGCAGCACGAGCTTGCCGACGACCTCATGCGCCTCGCGGAACGGCATGCCTTTGGCCGCCAAGTAATCGGCAAGCTCGGTCGCGTTGGAAAAGTCTTGTTTCGTCGCCCGCTCCATCACGTCCGTGCGCACGTTCATCGTCTCAATCATACCGGTGAAAATTTTCAGCGACCCAATGACCGTCTTTACTGTATCAAACATGCCTTCTTTATCTTCTTGCATATCTTTATTGTAAGCAAGCGGCAGCCCTTTCATCACCGTGAGGAGCGCCATCAAGTGGCCGTACACGCGGCCGGTTTTGCCGCGGATGAGTTCGGCCATGTCCGGGTTTTTCTTTTGCGGCATGATGCTGCTGCCGGTCGCAAACGCATCATCCAGCTCAATGAACTGGAACTCTTGGCTTGACCAAAGAATCAACTCCTCGGCCAACCGCGACAGGTGCATCATGAGCATCGAACTGTTGCTTAAAAATTCGATGATGAAATCGCGGTCGCTCACCGCATCAAGGCTGTTTTCGTAAAGATCGGCAAAGCCCAAAAGCTCCGCCGTCCGATGCCGGTCGATCGGAAACGTCGTCCCGGCGAGCGCCCCGGCGCCGAGCGGCGAGCGGTTGATGCGCTTTTGCGACTCGGAAAACCGCTCATAATCGCGCTCGAGCATCCAAAAATAAGCCAGCAGATGGTGGGCGAACGAAATCGGCTGCGCCCGCTGCAAATGCGTATATCCAGGCATGATCGTTTCGACATGCTTTTCGGCTTGAGCGACAAGCGCCCGCTGCAGCCCGCGGATGAGGCCGAGAATCTCTTCAACCCGCTTGCGCAAGTATAGATGCATATCGGTCGCCACTTGGTCGTTCCGGCTCCGTCCAGTGTGCAGCTTGCCGCCGACCGGTCCGATGTCGTCGATGAGCATTTTTTCAATGTTTAAATGAATGTCCTCGTAGGCAATGGAAAATTCGAGCTCCCCTTGCTTCGCCTTTTCCAACAGGCGGATGAGCCCGCCTTTGATCTGCTCCACATCGTCTTCAGGCAGGATGCCGCATTCGCCAAGCATCGTCACATGGGCAAGGCTGCCTTCAATGTCTTCTTCAACGAGCTCTTGGTCGAATGGGATCGACGCGCCAAACTCGTCGACCCATTCTTCCGCTGTTTTCGTAAACCGTCCGCCCCAAAGCTTTTTCACGAATCTCGCCGCAGAGGAATGCGACTTCCTCCTTCCTTTCATGAAGTTCCCTTCATTTTCCTTCATTGGCCGGTCGGCACCGACGCCTTGTTTTGCTTGTTCACGATGCTGTTGACTTTCGTCGGCAGGCCGTACAGCGAAATGAATCCGACCGCCGCTTGATGGTCAAATTCATCTTCGGACGTGTATGTTGCCAATTTTTCATCATAGAGCGAGAACGGCGATTTGCGCCCTTCGACGATCGCATGGCCTTTAAACAGCTTCACGCGCACGACGCCGGTGACGTTTTTCTGCGTTTCTTTCAAAAACGCGACCAACGCGTCTTTCAGCGGTGAGAACCAAAGACCGTTGTAAATGACTTCGGCGATTTTTTGTTCGATGATCGGTTTGAAGTGCGCAACTTCCCGCACCAATGTCAAGTCTTCGAGCTCTTTATGCGCTTTGATGAGCGTGATCGCCCCCGGGCATTCGTACACTTCGCGCGACTTGATGCCGACAAGGCGGTTTTCGACGTGGTCGATGCGGCCGACGCCGTGCTTGCCGGCCAACGCGTTCAGCTCCAAAATGAGCTGCGCGAGCGGATACGCCTTCCCGTTTAACGTCACCGGCACACCTTGTTCAAAGCCGATCTCGATGACATCCGGCACATCCGGCGCGTTCTCAAGCGAAGCCGTCAGCTCATACGCCTCTTCCGGCGGCGCCGCCCACGGGTCTTCCAAAATGCCGCACTCGTTGCTTCGTCCCCACAAGTTTTGGTCGATGGAAAACGGGCTGTCAAGGTCAACCGGAATCGGAATGCCGTGCTGTTTCGCGTATTCGATTTCTTCCTCGCGCGACCAGCTCCACTCGCGCACCGGGGCAATCACGTCCAAATCCGGATTGAGCGCTTTGATCGACACTTCAAAGCGCACTTGGTCGTTCCCTTTCCCCGTGCAGCCGTGAGCCACCGCCACCGCGCCTTCGAGCTCGGCGATTTCAACGAGTTTTTTCGCGATGAGCGGACGCGACAGCGCCGAAACGAGCGGATATTTCCCTTCGTACAACGCGTTCGCCTGCAAGGCGATGAGCGCATACTCGTTCGCAAATTCGTCTTTGACGTCGATGACATACGATTTGATCGCCCCGACTTTGAGCGCTTTTTCTTTCACGAAATCGAGGTCTTTCCCTTCCCCAAGGTCCAAGCAGCACGCGATCACATCATATCCGCGCTCCTGGAGCCACTTGATCGCGACTGATGTATCTAAACCGCCAGAGTATGCCAGCACCAATTTCGGATTTGCCATGGTCGTTCTCCTCTCCTGTCACATAAATATACTTAAATATAAATAAATATTCAAATTTAATACATTATCACTTTATCAGCTTTCCCGTGATTTTTCAATACTTATTCAACAAAAAGAATAAAAATTCCTCACCGATATGCGGAAATGTTTCGTATAATAGAAAAAAAGGAGGCGGCAAGAATGAACGGCATCTTCATCGACGACAAACGGCTCGGCATCCGCCTGCCGCATCTGGACAAGCCTTGGGAGGACTACAGCCCAAACGAACAAGAGGCGATTTTACTGGAATGGGAAACGATCCGCGGCTTGATCCCCGACCGCATCGCCGAACTGGAGCGGGAAATCAACAAAAAACAAGACGAACTCGGCCAAGAAGCGGATTTCGCACGCTCGTGCCAGCTCAATGCTGACATCGCCGAACTCGCTTCGATCGTCAACGATTTGTGGATTTGGTATCGCATTGCTCCATCCGTTTCATCGCGACACGGAAAAAAGCGGGTCGAAAAACCATAACACCCCATAACAAATGAGCGCTGATGCCGCTTGTCCCCTTTTTAGACGGCAGACAAACCATGCGGCTGCAACGATTTTGACCAGAAGATCGGGGATTGATGCGGCGGATTCCGCCGTGATGACGAAGGATACGCTGCCGCAAACGAAAGCTTTCTTGGCGATTGAGAGGAGCGCTCAAGCTGGGGAGCTCCTCTTTTTTCATTCTATCCCCTTTCTCCAATGGGTTCCATTTATTATCCTTCAAAAATATATTGAATTTTATTTTTATTTCAATTATTATTGATTTGACTCCTTTTCACACAACGGAGGGATCAGACATGGCCAACCATCTATCACCTGCCTCACTCATTCAATCATTTTCTTGGGATCAGGCATTCGCTCATTACGACTGGGATCCCCGCAGCCGGTTCAACGCCGCCCACGAAGTATGCGACCGGTATGCCGAGGATCCGAACCGCATTGCGCTGTTTTATGAAAACGCTTTAGGAGAGCAAAAAACGATCACCTATCGGCAATTGCGCGATTGGTCGAACCAAATGGCGAACGTGTTCCGCAAGCTGGGCGTGAAAAAAGGGGATCGCGTCTGCGCGCTCATGCCGAAAAACCCGGCCCTTGTCGTCTACATTTTGGCGGCTTGGAAGGTCGGCGCCGTGTATGTGCCGCTCTTTACCGCGTTTGGCCCGCAGGCGATTGAATATCGCATCAACCATTCCGAGGCGAAAGTCCTCTTGACGAACAAGGAACAGCGCGCCAAACTGCCGCCGCGGGACAACATGCCGACATTGGAATACATTTTTGTCATTGACGGACCGTCTCATGATCAAGACCAGCCATTTTGGGAAGCGCTTTCGAAAGAGTCGACTGAGCACTCGATCGAAGAAACGACGGTCGACGATCTGCTCGCGATTCAGTATACGTCCGGCTCGACCGGGATGCCAAAAGGCGCCATGTGGCCGCACAACGTGCTCATCAACATTTATCCGTATATGCGCTATGCGATTGGCCTGCGCGATGACGATGTCTTTTTCGGCGGGGCGGATCCGGGCTGGGCGTACGGGCTCGTCTTTTGCACCTTTGCGCCGATGGCCTTTGGCGTGCCGATCGTCTTTTACGAAGGGCCGTTTAAGCCGGAGACGTGCTATTCCTTGATGGAAAAATACCGGGTGACCAATTTCGCGTACGCCCCGACCGCGTATCGGGCGATGGCGGCGGCCGGCGCGGACGTCATTCGCCGCTATCAACTGAACGTGCGCGCCATGAGCTCAGCGGGCGAACCGCTCAATCCGGAAGTCATCCGCTTTTTCCAAGAGCACGTGGGCGTTACGATCCACGACCATTATGGCTTGTCGGAAACGTTGATGCTGATCGGAAACTTCAACGCCGCCGAGATGGAAATCCGGCCAGGCTCGATGGGATGGCCGCTGCCGGGCTTTGACGTGGCCCTGCTCGATGAGAACGGAACCCCAGTCGCCGACGGCGAAGTCGGACAAATTGCCTTTAACACCGACTCGATCCCGAACGTCTTTAAGGGGTATTGGAAAGACCCTGAAAAAACCGCCGAGCGGCTTGTTGGCCCTTGGTTTTTGACCGGCGATTTGGCGACAAAAGACGAAGACGGGTATTTCTGGTTCCAAGGACGGGCGGACGACATCATCTCGAGCGCCGGCTACCGCATCGGGCCGTTTGAAATCGAAAGCTGCCTCCTTGAGCATCCGGCTGTCGTCGAAGCAGCCGCCGTCGGGAAGCCGGATCCCGTCAAAGGGGAAATCGTCAAAGCGTTTGTCGTGCTCAGAGAAGGCTTTGCGCCGTCGGACGAGCTGGCCGACGAGCTGTCCTTGTTCGTCAAAACGCGCTTATCCAAGCATGAATACCCGCGCGAAGTCGAATTTGTCGCCGAACTGCCGAAAACGCCAAGCGGAAAAATCCAGCGGTTCATCCTGCGCAATCAAGAGCGGGAAAAATGCATCAAGGCTTGATGAATGAAAGAGGATGCCCGCAGCGGGCATCCTCTTTTTCGCTTATGTTCTCTTTTCGTCAACGCGGCGCCCTATCCTTCCGAATCTCCCTCACGACATGCCCAAGCTCCGGCAAAATGAGCTTCGTCATCGCGAGGCGCACAGCGCCGGTGGAGCCGGGAGTGCAAAAGACGGCGGTGTCCATCGCCACGCCGGCGACGGCGCGCGACAGCATGGCGGCCGGGCCGATGTCTTCGGTGTAGCTCAAGAAGCGGAACAGCTCGCCAAAGCCGACGAGTTCTTTCTCAAGCAGCGCACCGACCGTTTCGATCGTCACGTCGCGCTTGGCGATGCCGGTGCCGCCGTTCGTGAGCACGGCATCGACATCGGCGCGGCGGCAACCGTCAAGCACTGCCTCGCGAATGGCGTCCGCTTCGTCTTTGACGATCTCATAGCCGACGACCTCATGCCCGGCTTCCGTGAGCAGCTCGATCATCAGCCGGCCGCTTCGGTCGGTTTCCTCCGTTCTCGTGTCGCTGACGGTGATGACTTTGCAGCGGACGGTTTGGGGGGCTTCTTGTTTATGTTCGGTCGTGCTCATCCGTTTATGATCCCCTTTCGTTTCTTTATCTCTATCGTACACAATGGAAATACGGTTCGCAAACCATTTGTATCATAATAGACAGAATTGTTATAATATTATTAATATATATCACCACGATGATCATAGGACTTTCCGCAACCGGTTTCTCTTGTTTCCAACATCTTTGCACTCGTTTTTCTCTCCCGGCATCAACCAACATCCGACGCCCATGACGCCCAATTGTATGGAACGATCGATACACGAAACGGAAGCAATGATATCGTTTGGACAAAAAACAAGAAAAAAACTTAAGGAGGGAAAACGAATGGACTTGCGCTTGTCAATCCGATTGGACGCCATTTTGAAAGAAGGATGGGAGATGATTCGGAAACACCGCGACGACATTTTATCCGCTTGGCTGGGCAAATGCCGCGAACTGGAGGACAAGCAGCATGCCGCGGCCCAGCCTTTGCGGCTTGCCGTTGACGTGTTCTCTTCGCAATGGCTTGATCCCATGAATGATATCGATGAATGGCTGGCGTCATTTCGCCGCGAGTGGGAAAAGCGAAACGGCGGGCTGTCACCCAACCAGTCCACCGCCATTTTATCGATGATGGAAAACGCGGTTCACGAAGCCATTCAATCGGACGGTATTGTGGAATTTCGCGTTCATCAAGCCATTCAGTACGTTTTTTCGAAGCTTCATGAGTCCGTCAATGCTTCTGGCTGCCCCGAATTCGATTTGGAGCAGTTTCTTTCGCAAATCGTTTCATCCAAGCAGCTGCCGATCGCCTGGATCGCCCAGCTGGCAAGAACAGCGGACGGTGGATTCATCGTCGCCAAATGGCATGGAAGCGCGGCCGATGTGCTCACAGAAGGCGCGATGTATGGAGAGACGATTTTCGCTTTATGTGAACGCATTCTTTCCCGCATGGACGCGGGTGGAATGCGATTGATTCCGCTCCCATGGGGGAGCGATCTTTTGCTCGTTTGCGCAGAAGGGGAAGAACAACTCGTCATCCCGTTTCTTCTTCACGCTCTCGAACAGTCTCATGCCGCCCAGAAGGCCGTCATTCGCACAAAAGAGCAACATCTTTGGAAAGACGCCGTCTTGTTGTTTGACCAATGGATTATGCGGGCCAAATCGCTGAACGAAGCGATCGAGTACATTTCAACCGGATTTGTCGCTTACTTGCCGTTTGAACGATGTGCCCTGTTCGCCTATTCAAGCACTCATGAAAGCGGATTCGGATTGTACGGTTATCAACTGAACAATCATGACATCAAAAGCATTCACGAACACATCGACAGCCTTCCGTTCATTAAGCAATACATCCAGCGGCTGCAGCTGCTCGGCCGCCAGATGACGAACGTGCCGCCCATTTATGTCCGCCATGCCGCGCAAGGATTGCCGATGAAATACGTCAAGCAGTTTCAACTGGAATCGATTGTCATCGCTCCCATTTACGCGCCGTCGGAAAATCGGCTTATCGGCGCCGCCATTTTGGATTGCGGTCCGAAGACGTCCTTTCAATTGTCCAATGATCTTTACACGGCGGTGATGAAATTCGGACAAAGCGCGGGGGAGATTTTGGCCAAATGCAGCGGAGGGCGTTCCGATCTTGTTCAGCCGACGCCGCATTTATCGCCGCGGGAAATCGAAGTGCTGAAGCTCGTCGCCGAAGGGGCGTCAACGTACGAGGCGGCAAAGCGTCTCCATTTGAGCGAATACACGGTGCGCGATTATGTGTCTGCCATTTTGCAAAAAATGAACGCCAAAAACAGGACTGAAGCCATTGTCAAAGCGATTCGCGACGGAATCATTTAACATCTTTCCGAAAGAAGTCTCCCACTTTGAAACGAAGTGAAAGTGGGAGATGAAT
>NZ_ATCO01000181.1:0-10352 GCF_000422025.1 Geobacillus sp. WSUCF1
AAATCATACTATATATTGTTTTTTTCTGTTTGATATGGTAAGGTAGAGAAGACAGGACAACTTTGCCAAAAACATGAGAGATTATATAAAAGAGGAGAGATAGGAGAATGACGGTGGCGTCATCCGAAAAAATGAAGATCAATATTGACAAGCTGAACGAGGATATCCGCCTATTTCCGCAAGTGCATCCGATTACGCCGGATATGCACATCACCCATAAAGGCGTATCCCGTTTGGTCATGCTTGACCGGTATTCATTCAAAGATACGGAGAAGCTGACGCTCACACCGGGCGACTTCGTCGTGTTGACGATCAAGGAGGATCCGAAATTCCCGGCACGAGGGCTCGGGTTTATCGTCGACATCGATTGGGAGGCGAAAAAGGCGCGCGTGTTGATTGAAGACGAATACCGGCACGTGCTCGAAGGGGAAGAGGCGGAGACCGGCATTGTGGTTCGGTCGCTCGACATTATTGATAAGCCGCTCGAGATTTTCTATGAGCAAATCGCCAAGCGCAATGCGACCGGGCTGGCGGCGGTGGAAAAGACGGAAGAAAAGCGGAAAGAGTGGTTCGAAAAGTTTTATCAAGAGCTCGCAAGCTTGAATTTTGTTCCGGCCGGCCGCGTGTTGTACGGGGCGGGTTCGGGCAAGGAAGTGACGTATTTCAACTGCTATGTGATGCCGTTTGTGAAAGACTCGCGCGAAGGAATTTCCGAACATCGGAAGCAGGTGATGGAAATCATGAGCCGCGGCGGCGGCGTTGGGACGAACGGCTCGACATTGCGGCCGCGCCATACGCTTGCGCGCGGGGTGAACGGCAAATCGTCCGGGTCGGTCTCGTGGCTTGACGATATTGCGAAGCTGACCCACCTTGTCGAGCAAGGTGGCTCCCGCCGCGGCGCCCAAATGATTATGCTTGCCGACTGGCACCCGGACATTATCGAATTCATCGTCTCGAAAATGCAAAACCCGCGCATTTTGCGCTACCTGCTCGAAAATATGGAAGACGAAGGCATCAAAAAAGCAGCGCGCGACAAACTGAAATTTACGCCGCTCACCGAGCGGGAGCGGGCGATGTACGAAGCGATCGTCCGATACAAGAACGCGCCTGACTACGGCGGTTTCACCGAAGACATCATCAAAGACGCCGAAGAAAAACTGCGCACCGGCGGTACATATACGGTGCACAACCCAGACTTTTTGACCGGTGCGAACATTTCCGTCTGCTTGACGAAAGAGTTCATGGAAGCGGTCGAAAAGGACGAAGAATACGCGCTCCGCTTCCCGGACGTGGAAACCTATTCCGAAGAGGAAATGCGCATTTACAACGAAAAATGGCATGAAGTCGGCGATGTACGCGAATGGGAGAAAATGGGCTATCGCGTCCGCGTCTACCGGAAAATCCGTGCCCGCGAACTGTGGAAGCTGATCAACATTTGCGCGACGTATTCGGCCGAGCCGGGCATTTTCTTCATCGACAACGCCAACGAAATGACGAACGCCCGCGCGTACGGGCAAAAAGTCGTTGCGACCAACCCGTGCGGGGAACAACCGTTGGCACCGTATTCGGTGTGCAATCTGGCCGCCATTAACTTGGCGAACATGGTCGACAAAGAACGGAAGGTCGTGGACTACGAAAAACTGAAACGCACGGTCGAAATCGGGGTGCGGATGCAAGACAACGTCATTGACGCCACGCCGTACTTCCTTGAGGAAAACAAAAAACAAGCGCTCGGCGAGCGCCGCATCGGCCTTGGCGTCATGGGGCTTGCAGACTTGCTCATTTACTGCGAAAAAGCGTACGGCTCTGAGGAAGGAAACCAGCTTGTCGATGAGCTGTTCCGCACGATCGCCACGACCGCATACCGGGCATCGATCGAGCTGGCGAAAGAAAAAGGCAGCTTCCCGTTTCTTGTCGGCGAAACGGAGGAAGAGACGCGCAAGCTGCGTGAAGCGTTCATCAACACCGGCTACATGAAACGGATGCCGGAAGATATTCGTCAAGATATTTTGAAATACGGCATCCGCAACTCGCACTTGCTGACGGTGGCGCCGACAGGATCGACGGGAACGATGGTCGGCGTCTCAACCGGGCTTGAGCCGTACTTCTCGTTCTCGTACTACCGGAGCGGGCGCTTGGGCAAATTTATCGAAGTGAAAGCGGACATCGTCCAAGAATATTTGGACAAACACCCGGAAGCCGACCCGAACACTTGCCGCCTTGGTTTGTGACGGCGATGGACTTGCCGCCGGAAGCGCACGCCGATGTGCAGTGTATCATTCAACGCTGGGTCGACTCGAGCTTGTCGAAAACGGTCAACGCGCCAAAGGGCTACACCGTCGAGCAAGTGCAAAAAGTGTACGAGCGTTTATGGCGTTGCGGTGCGAAAGGCGGAACCGTCTATGTCGACGGCAGCCGCGATGCGCAAGTGTTGACGTTAAAGGCTGAGGAGAATCGGATTGAAGAGCAACTTGAACTGCTTCCAGAGGAGCTCGAGGAAAAAGAGACGAAACGCGCCGTTGTGCTTGTGGATACGATTCAAGATGTGCGCGCCACCGATGTGACGATTGGTTCGGAAGTTGGCAATATTTGTCCGATTTGCCGCGAAGGGACGGTCGAAGAGATCGGCGGCTGCAACACGTGCACCAACTGCGGCGCGCAGCTGAAGTGTGGCCTGTAATGGTGATACGGATGGGTTTGGATGGATGAAACGCTGGTTTCCGTAGAGGAACCGGCGTTTTTTTTACATAAAAGGCAAAAGCCAAAATATAGTGGTAAAAGGAGGGAACGAAAGGGGGAGCGTCATGATTGTTCATGTCGTAAAGCGCGGGGAGACGCTTTGGCAGTTGGCTCAGCGTTACGGCGTTCCACTCGAGCGGATTGTCGCCGCCAATGAACTGAGCGACCCGAACCGGCTAGCCGTTGGCCAAGCGCTCGTCATCCCGGTTCCATATCGTTACCATACGGTCCGCACAGGGGAAACGTTATGGCAAATTGCGCGCCAGTATGGAGTGGCGGTCGAAGCGATTATACAGGCGAACCGGATCACGAATCCGTCGCTCCTTTATCCAGGGACAACGTTGTTCATCCCAGCGCGCATCCATACGGTGCGAAGCGGGGAGACGCTGGCGCAAATCGCTTCGTTCTACGGAGTGACGGTTCAGCAGCTGATCGAAGTAAACGATATTACCGATCCGAACCGGATCGTCCCCGGACAGCGGCTCATCATCCCGCCGGCGAAGCCGCTCATCGAGGTGAACGCATTTACGGTGGACCAAGGGGAGAAAGGAGCGGAGCAAGTGCGCGAAGTCGGCCGCCATTTGACCTATGCCGCGCCATTCGCCTACACGATCCGCGCCGATGGCGGGCTCAATCCGATCAATGATACAGCATTCATTCAGGCGGCTTATGCCGCCCGTGTCGTGCCGATGATGACGATCACGAACTTTACGTACCAAGACCCGGGCTCGAGGCTGGCGCAGACGATTCTGGCCGACGTTGCGCTGCAAACGCGATTGCTTGACAACGTCATTCAAGTGATGCGAGCAAAAGGGTACCGCGCGTTGAATGTCGATTTTGAAAATGTCTATCCGTCCGACCGCAAGCGGTATAACGAGTTTTTGCAGCGGGCGGCCAACCGGCTTCACGCCGAAGGGTATGTTTTATCGACGTCGCTGGCGCCCAAAATAAGCGCTGAACAAAAAGGGCTGCTGTACGAAGCGCACGACTACCCAGCCCACGGACGCATCGCTGATTTTGTTGTCCTTATGACCTATGAGTGGGGCTACCGATTTGGGCCGCCGCAAGCCATTTCGCCGGTGAATCAAATTCGGCGCGTGCTCGATTATGCGGTGACCGCCATTCCGCGTAGCAAAATCATGATGGGGTTTCAAATTTATGCCCGCGACTGGGTGCTGCCGCACGTGCAAGGGCAAGAGGCGGAAACGTTCAGTCCGAAAGAGGCGCTAGAGCGCGCCATTCGCTACGGGGCGTCCATCCAATACGATGCGGCGGCCGCCTCGCCGTTTTACCGGTACACGGACGAGCAAGGCCGCCAGCACGAAGTATGGTTTGAAGACGCCCGCAGCGCGTTGGCGAAATTTGAATTGGTGAAAGAATACGGATTGCGCGGAATCAGCTACTGGGTGCTCGGGTATCCGTATCCGGAAAACTGGGTGCTGTTAGAAGACAATTTCCGCATTCGCAAGCGGGGATAAGCGGTTCGAGCGTATGCGCCGGTCATCGGGCATGCGCTTTTACTTTGTTTCTTGGAGTTCGAGCCGCTTTTTTAGCTGATAAATTTCCAGATCGTGCTGGCCGATCTTATGGTTTAAATATTCAATCGCAATGTTCGCGTTGCGCCAATCATGTGACAATATCTCGAACATGCGCCGATGGTCGGCCAGCTCGTCCTCGATTTTTTTGAAATGGCTGCGCGTCTCGATAATGAAATGGTCCAACTTTTCCTCGAGGCGTTGTTGCTGTTCTTCGAGGCGTTGTTGCTGTTCTTCGAGGCGCTGTTGTCGTTCTTCGAGGCGTTGTTGTCGTTCTTCGAGGCGTTGTTGTCGTTCTTCGAGGCGTTGCTGTCCGGCTTCTAGGCGGTCGAGGCGTTCATGAATGGGCTGCAACTCCTCTTTCAGCACCGAGCGAAGCAATTCGACAAGCTCGTGAGACATTCTGCATCCCTCCTTTCAGTTTAGTTTTATTGTATCATTGCGTTCATGAGCTGTCATGGCAAATCGCAAAGGTGTGCGAATGTTTTGCAGGGCAATCTGTATGTTGGAACGAATATAGTAAGCGAAAGGATCGAGTTTCTAGTTGATGGAATTCAATGGCATGAAGAGAGCGAAGAATGTTGTGAAAAGTCGAAGAATAAGGGAGATGATCAAGTTGAATTTCACATGGGTCGCTGAACGGATCGGTATCGATTTGCATGTGATTGACTTGAAAAAAGAGGATGATCGACGATGGATGAAGGCGCTCATTTGGCCCGAACATAAAGACCGGCGCCAATTGTTTGAAAAGGCAGCCCGATGTCTGGAACAAACGCCGATTCGTCTGATCGAGGGAGACGGGGTTGAACTTCTCTCTGATCTTGTTGCACAAGTTCCGTCCGATACCGTTGTTTGCATCTTCCACACGCATGTCGCGAACCAAATGTCAGATGAGGCAAAGCGTGGATTGCTTGAGCAGCTTCGTGAAATCGGCCGCCAACGGGATTTGTTCCATGTGTATAACAATATGTGGGATCCGAAACTGCATCTGGATCGCATGATCAATGGCCGAGAATGCTGGCAAATCGTTGCCGAAACCGACGGCCATGCCCGCTGGTTTCGTTGGGAGGCGGATGGATGTGGATGTGGAGGCAACAAGGAAACGAAAAAAGAATTCCAAATAAAGTAAGATAACGACTCCCCCGTTCTCGTCCATACTAACTGTAAAGATGGACGAAATGGAGGAAAACGATGAAACCGTTTGTGCCAAAACTTGTGTATTTCGAACCGGAGGCGTTGTCGTACCCGCTCGGAAAGGAATTGTACGAGAAATTTACACAAATGGGAATCGAGATTCGCGAGACGACATCGCACAACCAAGTGCGCGGCATTCCGGGAGAGACGGAGCTGGCCCGGTATCGAAATGCGAAATCGACGCTCGTTGTTGGCGTGCGGCGGACGCTGAAATTTGATTCATCGAAGCCGTCAGCCGAATACGCCATTCCGTTGGCAACCGGATGCATGGGCCATTGCCATTATTGCTATTTGCAAACGACATTAGGAAGCAAGCCATATATCCGCGTGTATGTCAACTTGGACGACATTTTCGCTCAAGCGCAAACGTATATTGACGAGCGCGCACCCGAGATTACTCGCTTCGAGGCGGCATGCACGTCCGACATTGTCGGGATCGATCATTTGACCCATTCGCTGAAAAAAGCGATTGAGTTTATTGGCGCGACCGACTACGGGCGGCTCCGATTTGTGACGAAGTATGAGCATGTCGACCATTTGCTTGATGCGAAGCATAACGGTAAGACGCATTTTCGCTTCAGCGTCAACTCCCGTTATGTCATCCGCCATTTCGAGCCAGGAACGTCGTCCTTTGATGCGCGGCTTCAAGCAGCGCGCAAAGTGGCCGGTGCCGGCTATCAGCTCGGCTTTGTCGTCGCGCCGATTTACCGGCATGACGGCTGGGAACAAGGGTATTTTGAATTGTTTCAGGAGCTCGCCCGGCAATTGGAAGGGGTGGACTTATCTGATTTGACGTTTGAGCTCATCCAGCATCGGTTTACCAAGCCGGCCAAGCGGGTCATCGAGCAGCGTTACCCGAAAACCAAGCTCGATTTGGACGAATCGAAGCGCAAGTATAAGTGGGGGCGGTACGGCATCGGCAAATATGTGTACCGTGACGAGGAAGCGCGGGAGCTGGAGGAAACCATGCGCTCGTATATTGCTCGCTTTTTTCCATCGGCCCAAGTGCAGTATTTTACGTAATGTTCCCTTCATGGTATAATGGGATTGATTGCTATTTTTTGTTTGCCTGGGCGGCCGACTGGCCCGGCAGCGTCTAGCCGAAATGGACAGGGCGGCCATGTTCATGAGAGATGCTGACGGCCGCTGCACTTGTCTGCGGCAGACAAACGTGATGGGAGGGGACAAACGTTGCCGACACCAAGCATGGAAGATTATATTGAGCAAATTTACATTTTGATTGAAGAAAAGGGCTATGCCCGTGTCTCTGACATCGCTGAAGCGTTGTCCGTCCATCCCTCCTCGGTGACGAAAATGGTGCAAAAGCTCGATAAAGATGAGTATTTAGTGTATGAGAAATACCGCGGACTCGTCTTGACGCCAAAAGGAAGAAAAATCGGCCAGCGGCTCGTCTACCGCCATGAGCTGCTTGAGCAGTTTCTCCGTTTGATCGGTGTCAGCGAAGAAAACATTTACCGCGACGTGGAAGGGATTGAACACCATTTGAGCTGGAACGCCATCGACCGGATCGGCGATTTGGTGCAGTATTTTCAAGAGGACGAACGCCGCCTTGAAGCGCTGCGCGATGTCCAAAAGCGCAATGAACAAGGAGAGTAAGCCGATGCTTGCTCTTTTTTGTTTGCCGTACTAAATGCCCTCCTTTTTTCTTACATATGTATAAACGGCAAAAAGGGGGAGGCGGCGGTGGACATTGATCTTGTCTTTTCCGGCGGCGGGGTGAAAGGGTTTGCGTTGCTTGGAGCGTATGAAGCGATTGAGGAAAAAGGTCTGCGCTGGAAGCGGCTTGCCGGCACGAGTGCGGGAGCGTTGCTTTCGGCGTTGCTATCGGCAGGCTACAGCGCCCGCGACATCGCCCGACTGCTTGAGGAGTTGGAGTTGGAGCAGTTTTTGGATGAACGGCCGCTATGGATTCCGTTTTCGCTTTGGAAATGGGTGCGCTTGTATTGGCATCTTGGGCTGTATCAAGGAAAGGCGTTTGAGCGGTGGCTCGAGGCGGCGCTCGCCGCCCGCGGCGTGCGGACGTTTCAAGATGTGCCGGCCGGCAGTTTGTATATCGTCGCTTCCGATGTGACGAACGGGCGCATCGTCGTGCTGCCGGACGATTTAGCCATATACGGCATTGACCCTGGGTCGTTTTCCATCGCCAAAGCAGTGCGGATGAGCATCAGCATTCCTTATTTCTTTGAGCCGGTCCGCCTTCGCGGGCGAAACGGTGTGGCTTTCATTGTCGACGGGGGGGTGCTCAGCAACTTTCCGCTGTTTTTGTTCGATGAAGAAAAGAAGAAAAAACGGCCGGTGCTGGGCGTTCAGCTGAGCCCAAAACCAGGGGAGCGGCCGAAACGAACGATCACCAATGCGCTCGATTTGTATGAGGCGCTGTTTGCGGCCATGAGAGAGGCGCATGATGCGCGCTACATTTCGCGTCGCCATGAAAAAAACATCGTCTTTTTGCCGGTGGACAACGTTATTTCTACGGAATTTTCCATCGAACTGGAAGCGCGCCGGCGCCTGATCGATTACGGACGCGAGCGGACGCGGCAGTTTTTGCGCCAATGGGCGTACTAGACGGGAAAGCGGCAATAGGGCACACCTCTGCCGCCGATTTTTCAGCTGAACGGCAGAGGCAAACAAAAAAGAATCAAGCTAAAACGAAGCTCGATTCTTTTTTTTGCCTTTTTTGCCCTCGATCACGGTCAAGTGCGGAATGGCCGTCCGTTTTTTCAGCGGCCGCTTCAGTTTCGCCGGCTTTGCTTGTTTGCGCCCGGAGCGGGGATGGAGCTTTTTCGACTGCCGCACCGCCTTTAAATACGATAACCGATCTTTATCGGTGCGGCGTTGGTATACGAACCGGTAGAAGAGATAAATGGCGGCCAAAAACAGCGCAACAAACAACAGCTGGCGGAACAGCACCGTCGGATGGGCAAAAAGGGTATAGACAATGCCAAGCGTTCCAAGCAAAATCATAAGCCCGACAAGCGGATGAATGGCCCGGCGCCGCAATGAGTCCACCCCCTTTGATCGATTACTGCACCGCTTGTTTCCTTTCGGCTTCCGCTTCCAAATCGAGAAGCCGCTGAAACGAGGCGATGGCCACTTCCACTTGGTCATCGTCCGGTTCTTTTGTCGTCAACCGCTGCAGCCATAGCCCGGGATAACCAAGCCAGCGAAGCAGCGGAATATCTCTCAATTTATTTGTAAACTGCAAGACTTCAAACGAAACGCCAAGCACGACAGGAATTAAAGCGAGCCTGTTTGCGATTCGCAGCCAAAGCGGATCCGTCGGCACGAACAAATAAAGGAATAAGCTGATCATGACCGTAAATAAAATGAAGCTGCTGCCGCATCGGTAGTGAAGGCGCGAGGCGCGCTGGACGTGCTCAACAGTGAGCGGCCACCCCGCTTCAAAGGCGTTGATGACTTTATGTTCCGCCCCGTGGTATTGGAACACGCGCCTAACAAGCGGCGTCAATGAAATAAAGTAAATGTAGCCGAGCAAAAGAGCAAGCTTAAAGGCTCCTTCAAGCAAAATTTGCCCCATTTTCCCCGGTACGAGCGGTTTAAAGGCGTCGGCGGCGAGCGCCGGAACGAGCGTAAAAATGGTTTTGGCGAATAAAAACGATAGCACGCCGATGACGGCGGCGCCGAGAATCAGCCCGAATTTGGAGCGGCTTTCTTCGGCGGCCTGTTTTTCGTCCGAGGACGCCTCATATTGTTCGCTGGCAAACTGCAAATGCTTGGCCCCGTTTGCGCTCGCCTCAATAATGGCGACAATGCCGCGGACAAACGGGATTTTTTTCAGGGCAGCCAGCGTCGGATGGCTGCGGCGAGGCAGCGTAAAATAGTCAATCGTCCCGTCATGGCGGCGAATAGCGGTGACGGAGTGCGTCTTGCCAGCAAACATCACCCCTTCAACGACCGCTTGGCCGCCGTATAACGGTTTCTCCATTGATGATTTCATCAGGCCAACACCAACCTATTTTTTATGTTTATTATTTTATTCTACAAGAAATATCCGGAAACCTCTAGGTTGATGCTACGATTATGATTTCCAAAAAATCCATGATTTACACAAGAGCGGTCATTTTTTTCGTTTGATTCATGGGACGGTCGGCTTTCGGTCATACTACCAGACAAGGAGGTGCACGATGATGGCGGAACAAAAAGGGGAGCTCGAGCAAGAGAAAACGGAGCGGCCGATGACGCTCATACAAAAAACGATCATCATCGGGTTTGTCGGCGGGGTGTTTTGGAGTTTGATCGGCTATTTGGCCTATTTTTTCCATTTCAGTGAAATCAGTCCGAATATGATTCTCATCCCGTGGGTGGCCGGGGACTGGAAATATGGGAAAGCCGGCAATTATGCGGCCATCGTGCTGATCGGCATCATTTCCATTGCGGCGGCGCTTTTGTACTATGCGTTCCTGCGCAAGATCGCCGGTATGTGGGCGGGAATTGTATATGGCGTGGTGCTTTGGATGATGGTCTTTTATTTGTTTAATCCACTGTTTCCAAACGTCCAACCAGTTGCAGACTTAGAAGCGAATACGATTATTACGACGCTTTGCCTATACATTTTATATGGCGTATTTGTCGGCTATTCGATTTCGTTTGAAACGCAAGAAATGAATCGACCGGCGTCAAATGTCGGAAAAGAGGAGGCAAATGAAGGAAACTGATGAAGCTTCTTTTCGCTCTCACCCGCTCGAGTGAGTGCTGCATCAAGCGCCGCGCGGATGTCTAGCGGAAACGACCATCTTTATGGTAAAATAAAGAAGGTTTTGGAACGTTTCAGCATCAGGCGTGTTGATGAACCAATAAAAACCAGATGAGAAGGCTCTGTTCCCAGTCTTTCTGCCGTCGTCG
>NZ_ATCO01000182.1:0-6034 GCF_000422025.1 Geobacillus sp. WSUCF1
GCCGCGCGCACGCCAACAAGGCTGATCTCCTCCTCGGCAAACAAGAGCGCATGTCCATCATGCGTCGCAAGCCAAAGATGGCCGCATCCATCCGTCGCGTAGACGGCGATGACGTCATCATCCTCTTTCACATTGACGGCCACAAGCGGGCGGGTGTAGCGCTGCACTTGGTATTGAGCGAGCTCCGTTCGCTTTACGAGCCCTTGTTTCGTCACAAAGATGAGCTGCTCCCCGGTGTCAAAGGAAGAGACTGGAACAGCGGCGACGAGTTCATCGTCGCGTTCAAGCGGAATGAGATGGGAAATGTGCTGGCCGACCTCTTTCCAACGGATATCAGGGAGCGTATGCACCGGGCAGTATAAATAATAACCACGGCGGGTGAAAAGCAAGAGCACATCGGTCGTATTCATCTCGAGCTGGGCGAGCAGCCGATCCGTTTCCTTCATGCCCATGTCTTGACCGTTTGAGGCGCTGTATGAACGATAGCTCGTCCTCTTCACATATCCTTCTTTTGTCACGGTGACGATCACGTCTTCCGCCGGAATGAGCGCCTCCACCTTCACTTTCAGCTCTTCAATCTCCTCTTCAATCACCGTCCGCCGCTCATCGGCATATTGCTTTTTCATCGCCTTCAGCTCTTTTTTGATGACGCCAAGCAGCTTCTTTTCATCTGCGAGAATCCCCGTAAGTTCCGCAATCGCTTGATCCAGTTCTTCCGCTTCTTGACGCAGCGCCGTGATGTCGGTGTTCGTCAACCGATACAGCTGGAGCGTCACGATCGCCTCGGCCTGCGCTTCGGTGAATCCGTAATGAGCCATCAGCCGTTCTTTGGCGTCGCGCTTGTCGCTTGAAGCACGAATCGTCGCAATCACCTCATCCAAAATGGAAAGCGCCCGAATCAAGCCGTCGACGATGTGCTTCCGCTCATTCGCTTTTTTCAGCTCAAAATGCGAGCGGTTGGTGACGACCTCTTTCCGGTGGGCGATGTAGGCATCCAACAGCTCCGGCAAACTCATCAGCTTCGGCCGGCGCTCATGGATCGCCACCATGTTGAAGCTGTACGGCACTTGCAAATCCGTATTTTTGTACAAGTAGTTGAGAATCGCTTCCGCATCGGCGTCTTTTTTCAATTCGATGACGATCGACAGCCCGTTCCGGTCCGTTTCATCGCGCACATCGGCGATGCCGTCGAGCTTTTTGTCGAGGCGAAGCTCGTCAATTTTTTTCACTAAATTCGCTTTGTTCACTTCATACGGCAGTTCCGTGATGACAATGTGCTTTTTCCCACCTTTTCCCTGCTCGATGGCGGCTTTGGCGCGGATGATGATTTTCCCGCGGCCGGTCTCATACGCCTTGCGGATGCCGTCTTTCCCTTGGATGATGCCGCCGGTCGGAAAATCGGGGCCAGGAAGAACCGTCATCAGCTCGTCAACAGTGCAATCCGGCCGGTCGATCCGCATCAAGACGGCGTCGATCACCTCGCCAAGCGCATGCGGCGGAATATCGGTCGCATAGCCGGCCGAAATCCCGGTCGAGCCGTTCACCAACAAATTCGGAAACATCGCCGGCAAGACGGTCGGCTCATCGGTCGTATCGTCAAAGTTCGGCACAAACGGAACCGTTTCTTTGTCAATATCGCGAAGCAACTCGGCGGCAATCGCCGACAGGCGCGCTTCCGTGTAGCGCATCGCCGCCGGCGGGTCGCCGTCGATGCTGCCGTTGTTGCCGTGCATCTCCACCAGCACGTTGCGCAGCTTCCACTCTTGGCTCATCCGCACCATCGCTTCATACACCGATGAGTCGCCGTGCGGATGAAAGTTGCCGATCACGTTTCCAACCGTTTTCGCCGCCTTGCGAAACGGTTTATCAGCCGTGTTGCCATCCATGTACATCGCATATAAAATACGGCGCTGCACGGGCTTCAACCCGTCGCGCGCATCCGGGAGCGCCCGGTCTTGGATAATGTATTTGCTGTAGCGGCCAAAGCGGTCGCCAAGCACGTCCTCTAACGGCATTTCCAGCAATCGTTCTGCCATCGTCATTCTCCTTTCCTAACACATCAGCACCAAAAAGGCGGCGCCTTTTCACGCCGCCATCAGCCGATCCATCCCGGTTCCTCTTCGAGCCCGAAGGCGACGTGCGTTTCGATCCATTTGCGGCGCGGCTCGACTTTGTCGCCCATGAGCGTCGTCACCCTCCGTTCGGCGCGGGCCGCATCTTCAATGCGCACGCGGATGAGCGTACGCGTCTGTGGGTTCATCGTCGTTTCCCATAATTGATCGGCGTTCATTTCGCCGAGCCCTTTATAGCGCTGAATCGTATAGCCGCGGCCCATTTTTTTCGTAATTTCTTTCAGCTGCTCGTCCGTCCACGCATATTCGACGATTTCGTTTTTGCCGCTTTTTTTGCTGATTTTGTAAAGCGGCGGCAAGGCGATGTACACTTTTCCCGCTTCAATCAGCGGACGCATGTAGCGGTAAAAAAACGTCAAAAGCAGCACTTGAATATGGGCGCCGTCCGTGTCGGCATCGGTCATAATGATCACTTTGTCGTAGTTGACATCATCGAGCGAAAAATCAGCCCCGACGCCGCCGCCGATGGCGTGGATGATCGTATTGATTTCCTCGTTTTTCAAAATATCGCCAAGTTTCGCCTTTTCCGTGTTGATGACTTTTCCGCGCAGCGGAAGCACCGCCTGGAAGCGGCGGTCGCGCCCTTGTTTCGCCGAACCGCCCGCCGAATCGCCTTCAACGAGATAGAGCTCATTTTTTTTGCGGATTGCGCCCTTGCGCCGGCGTCAGCTTGCCGCTTAAGAGCGCCTCTTTCCCTTTCCGCTTTTTGCCGCTTCTCGCCTCTTCGCGCGCTTTGCGGGCCGCTTCACGCGCCTGATAGGCCCGGATCGCTTTCTTAATGAGCATCGCGCTTACGTCCGGGTTTTCTTGCAGAAAGTACATGAGCTGCTCGGACACCACCGCATCGACGGCCGAACGCGCTTCGCTCGTTCCGAGCTTTCCTTTCGTCTGCCCTTCAAACTGCAGCAAGTGCTCTGGGATGCGCACCGAAACGACCGCGGACAATCCTTCGCGAATATCGGTTCCTTCCAAATTTTTATCTTTTTCCTTGAGCAAACCGACACGGCGGGCGTATTCGTTAAAAACGCGCGTCATCGCCGTTTTCGCACCCGCCTCATGCGTGCCGCCGTCTTTTGTGCGCACGTTGTTGACAAACGACAGCACGTTTTCCGAATAACCGTCATGAAACTGGAACGCAAACTCGACTTCAATGCCGTTTTGCTCGCCAGCAAAATAAACGACCGGGTGGAGCACATCTTTCTCCTCATTCAAATAGGCGACAAACGCTTCAATTCCGTTTTCATAGTGGAACACCTCGCGCATGCCGGTCCGTTCGTCAACGAGTTCGATTTTCAGCCCTTTTAACAAAAACGCCGATTCGCGCAGCCGTTCACTCAATGTTTCATAATCGAAGACTGTCGTGCTGAAAATCGTTGGGTCCGGCTTAAATTGAATGATGGTTCCGGTTTTGTTCGTTGTGCCGATTTTCTCTAGCGTCGTCACCGGTTTGCTCCATGCTCAAACCGCTGCCGGTAAATGAAGCCGTCGCGATGAATCGTGACGACCAGCCATTCTGATAAGGCGTTGACAACCGACGCCCCGACTCCGTGCAGGCCGCCGCTCGTTTTATAGCCGCCTTGGCCGAATTTGCCGCCGGCATGAAGCACGGTCAAAATGACTTCCGGCGTCGGCTTGCCAAGCTTATGCATCCCGACCGGCATGCCGCGCCCTTCATCAAGGACGGTGATGCTGTTGTCTTTATGTATTTGCACCAAAATGTAATTTCCATATCCGGCCAACGCTTCATCGACCGAGTTGTCGACGATTTCATAAACAAGATGATGCAAACCGCGGCTGTCGGTGCTGCCAATGTACATCCCCGGCCGCTTCCTCACCGCCTCAAGTCCTTCTAACACTTGAATGGCATCTTCGTTATATTCGTATGCCGCTCGCTTTGCCACAAGGCCACCCCTTTCTGCCAAAACAAGAACATCTGTTTCTGTTTTATTGTATCATAAAATGACCAGCTGTCCATTGTCTTTTGACACCGCTTGACAAAATCGGACAACAGCGCCTGAAAAACGAAAGGACCATCTTAGAGAAGATGGCCGTTTCGTCAATGACGCGCTTCGCCTGTTACGGGCGTTTTGTAAGCGCATGTTCTACTTTAATGCAGCGATCCATAATCACCGTATAGCCTTTTTCTTTTAAAAACGCGTATGCTTCTTCATTGACGACGCCAAGCTGCGCCCAAAATACGTCCGCGTCGATTTGCACAAACTCGCGGGCGAGCTCCGGCAAATGTTCGGAACGGCGAAACACATCGACGATATCGACATGCCCTTCGATATCCGTCAGTTTGTCGACCGCTGGAATGCCTTCCCATTCATCGATCATCGGGTTAACCGGAATGATTTCGTATCCGGCGTCTTTCATCGCCTTCGCCACCATATACGACTCGCGCTCTGGATTGTTGGACAAGCCGACAACGGCAATCCGCTTCGCCTTGCGCAAAATGTCGCCGATTTCTTCGCGGCTTGGGTTGACAATGGGCATCGGGTTCTCTCCTTCCTTCCCTCTTTGGTTTTGCAGTACTTGTTTCGCGATCGAGAAAGAAAAATCCTTCTATGGGACGGAAAATGTTTTAGCCCCTTTTCAGAACAGCCCCTCTTCAGTTTTGGCTACAAGCTGCTTATGCGCAGTCCCCATCCCGCATACACGCCCGCTAAAAAAACAGTCGTCATGGCAATGAGGTGGACGACAATCCATCCCCATCGCCCGTAGCGGAACGAGGAAGCCGCAAGCGGGGAGCGCGCTTTTTGGGGGACGATTTTTCCGCCCATCCACTCAAAGAAAAGCAAATACAGCCACCAGGCGGTGTATGAATCCCATACATCCCACTTCTTATAATCAATCAGAGAGAGCGGCGACACAAGAGCAACCAACTCGAACAACATAATCAACTGCACCATCGCAAAGTAAAACGGCAACTTCCATGCCCAGCTTTCCGGACTGTACTTGACTCCAAACAAAACGAAAAACGGAATGACGGTTGCCATTTCAACGAGCGGAATCGGTGTATAAGGAACGAGCTTAACAGGGAAGGAGTAAAAGCCTGCATAGACAAACGCAAGGCAAAGAACGATGCCTGTCACCGCACTGAATGCATACAAAACCGCATATCTCCGTATATGCCGTTTGGCGATCCAAAAACTTCCCGCTATACTCAACATGACCGCTGAGAGTTCCACCGTCCAAACAACAGGAAGAGAAAACGTCATCATCGATCCTCCCTAACCCATTTCCCACTCCCTAAACGCTGTCTCAGACAGCACTGTTAGTATAATCCAAAGCATAGAATTTATTCCGGCGCCCTCACCGGCTTTCCACTCCATCAGGCTGCCTAGCATGGCTTAACAAACGTGCTTCGTGCAAATTTAATTATTGATGAAGAAAAGGTGTCCCGCTGTGTTTTTGGGACACCTTCCATGGATCGGACTGCATCAAACTTTCAAGAATTTCCGAAAAAAGAAATCATTGTGCAACAAACACTAAAATTTTCCCGAACGAAAAATCGAGTAAAGCAGCCAACCAAATAGAAAAGCGGACGCGCCTAATCCGATTTCAACAGCAGGAATCTTCCACAGCAGCGTCGACGGACGCCCCAATGATGAAGCGATCATCAGGCCGACGAGGACGATGCTCAGCGAAAGAAGAACGATGCTAAACGACAGCCGGTTCGTCATCTGGTCGAGCTTCTTTAGCAGCGTTTCCAAATCAGGCGCCGTGATTTCCAATCGAAGCTTGCCATGCCGCATCATTTTCGTCCATTCCTTTACGCCCTCCGGCAGTCGGAGCAGCCATTCACCATAATCAAAAATCCGCTTCCACGCTGTTTCTGCCACGCGATCAGGCCGAAGACGCTCTTTCATCAGCTTTCTCCCAAACGGTTCGGCAACGTC